>JAJYQY010000086.1 GCA_021794385.1 Pseudomonadota bacterium
CGTCCACCAGCGCCCCGCTACCCGGGTGCACGCTGGTGGTCCCCTTCCAGATGCCGGCGACCAGGGCGGCGGTCACCAGGCCGGCGATCAGCAGTCCAATGACCCGCACCGTGCGCGTCATTTCGCCATCCACCGCATTGGCGGTGCCGCCGCCCGGACGCACCTCTGCCGCCTGCCGGATAGCGTTTCTCATGTCCTGCCTCCGTTAGTGCAGCATGCCCGGCATGCCGGGCAACATAACCATGGTCCGCTGATACAGCTCCTGGAACATCCAGGCTGTCAGCCCAATCGCCAGGATGAAAAGCGGAATGGTCAACACCAGAGCAAAGGTATTCCAGATTTGTGCCTCCGAGAGATCCATGTGCATCAGGAAATAGATCTGCACGATGACCGCAAGCCCGGCGCAAAGCGACAATGCCAGCATCAGGCCGAAGGGAGCCACGCTGTGGCTCGTCACGAGGAACAAGGCCACCCCCATCAGCAGGGTCGAGACGAGGAAGGTCAACAGATAACCCCGACCGCTCGCCACTTGCACCTCGGGGTGCTGCAATGGATTGTCATGACTCATATCAACATCCCCCGCAGATAAACAAAGACGAAAACGAATACCCAGATCACGGCCTGGAAATGCCAAAAAAGTCGGAGAGTCAGCATGCGCCCCACGACTTCCGTGGTAAACCCGAAACGGCTCACTTGCACCAGCATCACCAGCATCCACAACAAACCAAAGAGGATGTGGAGCGCATGGGTTTGGGTCAATATGAAAAAGGCCGACAAACCGCCGCTCCGCTGCGGCGTGATCCCCGCATCGAGCAGATGCACGACATCGTTGATATCCAAGGCGAGAAAAGCGGCGCCGAGGATGAGAGCGCCCCACAGACCCGAGATGACCCCTGCCTTATTGCCATTCTTGAGGGCCACCATGGTAAAGCCGTAAGCCAGCACGCTGCCGAACAAGGCAAGGGTTTGCAGGAAGGCATAACCGGGTTTGACGAAATCCGCGGGGATTGGCCCGCCAGCAAAGCTATGGGAGTAGCTGAGGACCCCCCAGGCGGCGAACAATAGCGCAAAGATCATGGCGTCGCTCAGCATGTAGAGCCAAAAGCCGAATGTCCTGGTGGACAGCACGTCATGATGGTGATGGCTATGATCCCAAAGCTCTACTGAACTAGGGTCGATGGCCTTGCTTGTAGATGAACTCATAGGATTACTCCGATTGCTAAATAATGGGAGGAGCGGGACCGTCAACCGCGACGGACCCGCTCCGTGGTCACACCCGGGAGCCTTCGGGCGAAGTCATACCGCCGCCCAGCGCCGCACCCTGCCCCTTCACTGCCGGGTCGGCCTGGCCATAAGCGATGGCGCCGCCGAGCACTCCTGCGGCGGGGAGATCGACCGCCCGGGCCCGCTCGTGATGCCCCCGCTCCATGCGCTCCACCTCGTCTGCCGGGATGGTGTAGCCGGTATCACTATCGAAGGACCGGATGATGACCAGAGCGATGATCAACGCCAGGCTCAGGGCACACAGCCACCAGATGCGCCAGGTCAGGCCAAAACCCAACAGGAACATCAAGGCACCGAGGATCAACGGGATGCCCGTGTTCTTGGGCATATGGATATCCTCGTAGTGATCCGGGCGCAGGTCGGTGAAACCATGTTCCTTGCGCCACGCCCATTCATCCCGGGCATTGATATGGGGGACGACGGCAAAGTTGTAGAAAGGTACCGGCGAGGGCGTCATCCACTCCAGACTGCGCGCCGTACCCCAAGCGTCGACACTCACCTGGTTCTTGGCGTGATCGCGAATGCTCACGTAGAGCATGCCCACAAAAGCCAGGACCGAAAGGCTGTAGACGGCGATACCCAGCACCTGAATATCCAGGAGCGGTTGCCACTGGGTGTTGAAGACATAGTCCAAGCGCCGGGTCATCCCCATGAAGCCCAGGGTGAACATGGGCACGAAAACCAGGACGCTACCCGCCGTGAACAGCCAGAAAACAGCCTTGCCCCATGCCTCATTGAGCTTGAAGCCGAAGACTTTGGGCCACCAATACGTGACCGCTCCAAAGATGGCATAGACGATGACCAAGAGCATCTGGTGGAAATGGGCGATGACGAAGACGCTGTTGTGCACCATATAGTTGATGGCGGGGATGGCCAACATCATGCCGGTGAGACCACCCAGCAGCAGCAGGAAGACGGCACCAACGGCCCACAGCATGGCGGTTTCGAAGCGCAGACGCCCGCGGTACATGGTAAAGGCCCAGTTGAAGACCTTCACCCCCGTGGGGATGCCCACCAGCATGGTGGCCACACTGAAAAAGCTGTTGACGGCCGGTCCGGCCCCCATGGTGAAGAAGTGATGCAGCCATACCGCCCAGGACGCCCCGGCAATGCCGAAGGTCGCCAGGACCATGGTGACATAGCCGAACAACGGCTTCTCCGAGAAGGTAGGAATGATCTCCGAGATCATGCCGAAAGCCGGGAGAATCACGAAGTACACCTCCGGGTGCCCCCAGATCCAGAAGAGATTGGTGTACAGCATGAGATTGCCGCCCAAACCGGCAGTGAAGAAATGGGTACCGAGATAGCGATCGAAGCCGATCAACGCCAAGGCCACGGTCAAGGCCGGAAAGGAGGTCAGGGCGATGATGTTACTGGCCACGGCCGCCCAGGTAAAAATGGGCAAGCGCAACCAGGTCATGCCGGGCGCCCGCATCTTCACCACGGTCGCCAGGATATTGATACTCCCCAGCGTCGACCCCAGCGCGGTGAGCTGCATTACCCACATCCAGTAATCGACCCCCACGCCCGGGCTGTAGGAGAGTTCGAATATGGGCGCGATCCCAAACCAGCCGTTGTGGGAAAAATCCCCGACGAACAAAGACACCATGACCAAAGCTGCCGCGGCGGCCGTGACCCACAAGCCCAAGGCGTTGAGATAAGGGTAGGCCATATCCCGCGCCCCGATCTGGAGGGGCACGATGACGTTCATGATGCCCACCAGCAGAGGGGTGGCGGCCAGGAGGATCATGATCACCCCGTGGGCGCTGTAGATCTGCCCAAAGTGATAGGGCGCGAGATAACCATGCAGGGCGCCGAGATACCCCGGCGCATCGGGCCCCACCGCCATGGCCTGCTGGGTACGGATCATCAGGGCATCCATGAAGCCGCGGAACAGCATGACGAGGCCGATGAGGATGTACATGATACCGATCTTTTTGTGGTCCACCGTGGTCAGCCACTCCCGCCACAAGTAACCCCACTTGCCGAAATAGCTTATGGCGGCGATGATCGCGAGACCCAAGATGACCACCACCACGAAGAGCGGGGCGAGGATATGGTTTTCATAAGGTATTTGCGAAAGAGCGAGGCGCCCGAGCAAAGGGCTCCACGGCCCTTGTAGATCTACCAACATAATCGGATTCTCCTTGACTCAATTGGACGTACGGGTGGATGTACGGGCATTCTGCTCTTTCATGTAGTCCACCATGTTTTCCGTCATGGCCATGGGTAGGGGCCACACCTTGCCATTCATGACCTCCCCCAAAACATGATCGAAGAGGCCATCCTGCACGCCGGAAAAATATTCGGGCTTGCCGGACACATCGATGTACGGTTTGGCGAACTCGTTGAAGGCGGCATAGCTCAACTGCCGCGGCGACGCCTGAATTTGTTGGGTCCATTGCTGGAACTGTTCGGCACTCACCACCTTCGTCCGAAACTGCATCCAGGAGAACCCGGCGCCGCTGTAGTCCGCCGAGAAGCCTTGGTATTCCCCCACATGATTGGCCAAAAGAGCGGACTTGGTGCGCATTCCGGGCATCACGTCGATCATCCCCACGAGCTGGGGAATAAAAAAATCATTGACCACGGAGCTGGAGGTCAGGCGGAAGTAAACCGGTGTATGCGCAGGCACCACCAACTCATTTACCGAAGCGATATGGTATTTGGGATAGATAAAGAGCCAGCGCCAATCGGTGGTAATGACATCCACCTCCAAGGGATCGTCGCCGGCCACCGTATGCTCCTTGATCACTGTGGGATCATAGGGGTTGAGGGCGTAAGTACCTTCGATGGCGTAATAGGACAAAAAGGCTACCGCAATAATGGGAATGCCCCATACAACCACTTCAATGGCGTTGGAATGGGACCATTTGGGATCATACGTTCCTTTTCCGCGTGATTTGCGATAGCGCCACAGGAACCATATGATCATGAGCGTAGTGATGCCGACGATAGTCAACATGACCGCCACATCGATGACCATATAGTACAAGTCGGCATTGGCCATCGGGCCTTTGGGATCGAACAGCCAAAAATGGCTGGTCGAGCACCCGTTCAACAGCAGCACTGGCGCCAGGGCCAAGTAGCGGACCCAATGGGCTAGTTTTTTTCTCCACATATCCATACACCTCTCCCTGAGCGGGCAGACCATTAAGCCTGAACATGTTAAAAAAGTTACCATCACGCCCCTAAAAATCGAGGCGATGGACTTGATCATTTATGCCAAAAACGTTCTGGAGACGACAAACGATCCCCAGCATCCTCACGGCCGCACCGGGGATGCGGGGTGACCCACTGTATCTTCCCGTCGGCGCTGCGGTAGCCGCAGGCTCCAACTCCCGTCAAACATGGCAGCAGCAAAGGCAGCGGAAAAACCGATGAGGATCCAACTGTAGACGGCATCGCCGGCATTGGGCGCCAAGGCGAAAACGGCGAAGCACCAGACCACCAGGATCATAGTCCTGCCAACGACCGACAAAGCAGCCGGGACAAAGAGCAGGGAGGCTATGCCACAAACCGTGAGCAGTGGCCACGAAAACAGGGAAGGCTGATGGGCAGCGGGTACCGCGGCTTGCGTATTCATCTTTACCCTCCTGTTCTTCGGGACATGGCGGAATTGCCAATAACATAATTGGACAAGTTTATATTTTTATTATTAAATGCCCACAAAACGCCCATAAAAATAGTGCAGAGCAATCGGCAAAGCAATAGCGGGCTGCAATAAAAAATTCTTGCTATTCTTATGCGCAATTAGTTCTATGTATAAACTTATTTGTAATATTATAATATTACAATATTGTAATATATTAACTATATAAGTATATCAATATGTTATAACATAGTTTATGTGGGTCCCTGCTTTAGATATCAGCCTCCCTCGCCACCGTCACGAATCGACGATTGAAGCGGGGTTTGTGGGGATTGCAGGTCGGACGACTCTTTTTCGATAAATAGCATAATAACAAAACAACTGCTGGCATGCCGGTTTACACATTAACCATACTACCAACTTCAATGTTGATTCGCTTCGGGAGGGGCTAAAAAAACTACGGGGCACGGGGTCGGTCAAAAAACTGCTGGAGCGGCCATTCGAAGAAATCCCGCCTGCTGCGATCAGGTCTCCTTACGGGCTGTACGACATCCCTATGCGCAAGTCCGCCATGCCCCGCTACCGGACACGTCCGCCCGGGACATCAAGGGACCACCCCGCCAGGGAATATTCATGCCCCATCCCCCAGGCCCGCCACCCGGCCTGGCCGGTCTTTTTTTGCGCGCCGGCCATGCTACACTGCGAATATGCAAGCCATGCCCAGCACCATTTTGATGGTCCTCAGCGCCGCCCGCGCCATTCCGCTGACGGACGGGACGGTGCGCCCCACCGGCTATTGGGCCGAGGAAGTCGTGGTGCCCTACGAGCTGCTTACGGGGCAAGGGTTGCGGGTGCGCATCGCCACGCCCAGCGGCAGGCTTCCCGCGGTGGATTCCCTCAGCCTCGACCCCCGCGAACATGGCGGCGACCGCGAAAAAGTAGCCCGACTGGAGGACGCCTTGGCGCGGATTCCGGGCCTGACGGCACCCGAAGACCTCGCTGCCATGGACGATCAGGTCATGGACGGCATTGCCGCCCTCTTTTTCCCCGGTGGTCACGGACCCATGGTGGACCTCTGGCAAGACCCCGACGTCGCCCGCCTGCTGCGCCATTGTCACGCCCGGGGCAAACCCGTCGCCGCCCTCTGTCACGGCCCCGCTGCCCTGCTGGCCGCCCGGGATGCCTCTGGCCGCAACCTCTACGCGGGTTATCGCGCCACCAGTTTCAGCGATGCCGAGGAAGCGCAGACCGAACTCGCCGGCCGCCTCCCCCATACCCTGGCCGCCGCCTTGCGCGCACAAGGGTTGAAGGTGGAAACCGGCCCCGCCTGGGGGGCGCAGGTGGTGGTCGATCGCGACCTGCTCACCGGCCAAAATCCGGCATCGGCGGCCCCCCTGGCGCAGGCCCTGCTAGGGGTGCTGGGGTCACTTTCTCCCTCCGCCATTCCGCCACAAGGATAAAGTTATGGATAGTAATGCACTCAAACAGATCGCTGCCGAAGCCGCCCTGGCCTACATCAAGCCGGGCATGATTGTCGGCGTCGGCACCGGCTCCACCACCAACCTCTTCATCGACGCCCTAGGCAAGGCCAAGATCCATGTGGAAGGCTATGTTGCCTCCAGCGCAGTCACCGAAACGCGCCTCAAGGGCCTGGGGCTGCCGGTGCTGAACCTCAATGACACCGGCGACATCCCCATCTATGTGGACGGCGCCGACGAAGTGGACCCCCACTTTCGCCTCATCAAGGGCGGCGGCGGCGCATTGACCCGCGAAAAGATCGTCGCCAGCGCGGCGCGGCTCTTCGTCTGCATCGCCGATGAGAGCAAGGACAAGCCCATGCTCGGCAAATTTCCGTTACCGGTGGAAGTCATTCCCTTTGCCCGCAGCTTTGTCGCCCGCCAACTGGTCAAGCTGGGCGGCAACCCCAGCCTGCGCGCCGGGGTCACGACGGACAACGGCAACGTGATCCTCGACGTGAGCGGCCTCGACCTCACCGACCCGGTGGCCATGGAAGCCCGGATCAACCTCATCCCCGGCGTCCTCGACAACGGCATCTTCGCCCACCGCCGCGCCGATGTCCTTCTCCTCGGCACCCCCAAAGGACCTGTCGAACGGCGCGCCTAGGGTGCTTTCCGGCCATGTCGGCTTATGGCCGGCATGGCCTTCCCTCAGACAGAGGGCTGTCGTGATGAGAAAGGAGCGTATGATGGAAGCAACAGAAATGGATCATCGCAGCACCCGCCGCGATTTTCTGCACGGCACCCTGAGTCGTGCCGATCTCGCCGCGAACCCTTTCGTCCAGTTGGCGCAATGGCTGGAGGCGGCCGGGGCCACGGGCAATTTCGACCCTACCGCCATGGCCCTGGCCACCGCCGATGCGCAAGGGCGTCCTTCCGTCCGCATCGTCCTCTTGAAGCACTTCGACCAGCGTGGCCTCTGCTGGTACACCGACACCCGCAGTCAGAAAGGCCGGGAACTGGCGGAGAACCCCCAGGCCGAGCTATGTTTCTATTGGCCGGAAAATGACCGGCAGGTGCGGGTCGGCGGTCTGGTGGAACCCCTCGGCGAAGACGAGGCGGAGGCATACTTCCAGCAACGCCCCACCGCCAGTCGCTTTGCCGCTGCGGCCTCGGTCCAGAGCCGGCCCATCGCCAAGCGCGCCGACCTGGAAGCCCGCCTGGCGGACCTTCACGCCCAATATCCCGACGGCAAGGTCCCGCGCAATCCCGCCTGGGGAGGTTATCGGCTCCTGCCGGATCACTTTGAATTCTGGCAAGGGCGGGCCAACCGCCTCCATGACCGTTTCACCTACGACAAGGA
Organism: Pseudomonadota bacterium; assembly: GCA_021794385.1. Lineage (GTDB taxonomy): Bacteria > Pseudomonadota > Gammaproteobacteria > Acidithiobacillales > Acidithiobacillaceae > Acidithiobacillus_B. The sequence continues at coordinate 7,697 of JAJYQY010000086.1, forward strand.
TCCGGAGGGCTGGAGGATAGAACGCCTCATGCCCTGAGAAGCCGCACGCACACCCTTTCCCTAAGCCCGACAATGGCCGCCGGAGCAAAAAATACCCGCGCCAACTGCCGCTTTTAGGTTCAAAAAGGCTCGATGCGCGCCTCATAATCAAAGACGATGAGGCGATAGATATCCTCGCCCAATTGCACATGGGCCGATTGGGGGACACCCAGGGTGATGGTATTGCCACCCGCCGCGGTAAACCCGCCAGGACCAAAATGGTCCTGGGCAATAAGGTCATTCAGGAGATCTTCAAGGACCTTCCGCGGCTGACTGCAGGTATTGTCGATCAGACGACAGGGCTTCCCGCGCCGCGTGGCGCCTTCGACCGTGATCGCGTCGGGCCGCAGCGGCGGCAGGCCTTCGTCATCCGCAATAGCAGCATCCACTATACCCATGCATCCCTCTCCTTCTACAGTTTACAGATACGCCCTCATACCCGCGTCGCGCCCGACCGGGGAGCGGAGAAAAGCCAAGGCGCCTCCCGGCCACGCCGGGCTTCATAGGCCGCGATGGCGTCCCCCAGGGCAAGCGTCAGCTTGATGTCATCCAGACCATGCACCAGTTTGTGCTTATGGCTCGCCTCGATCTCGAAGGGATAACGGCTATCCCCCATGGTCTGCACTTCCTGGGCGGGCAGATCGATACGCAAGCGATAGCCTGGGGCCGCCCGGACCTCATGGAAAAGATGGTCCACCACAGCGCTCGCCAGACGCAGGGGCAGGATGCCGTTTTTCAGACAATTGTTATAAAAAATATCGGCGAAGCTCGGCGCAATGATGGCGCGAAAACCATAGTCGGCCAAGGCCCAGGGGGCATGCTCGCGACTGGAACCGCAACCGAAATTTTCGCGGGCGAGAAGGATCTGCGCCTCCGCGAAACGCGGCTGGTTGAGGACGAAATCAGGGTTGGGCACCTGCACCCCGTCTTTTTCCAGGTAACGCCAGGCAGCAAAGAGGTGTACCCCCAAACCCTGGCGCTCCACGGTCTTGAGGAATTGCTTGGGGATGATGGCATCGGTATCCACATTGGGACGATCCAGCGGCGCCACCACGGCTTCCACAACAGTAAAGGATTGCATGGATTATTCCTTTTCCAGACGCCGCTGCACGGCATAAAGGGCGGCGGACCACTCCGCCCCCAGGCCGCGGCTGGCGGCAAAGATCCCTATTTCCACCAGACCCAGGCTGCACAGACCTACGGCCAGACGCCGCAGCCAGTAGCGCCGCTGCTCAGGATGCCGGCCAGTGGCGTACATCGACAAAATGTCCGGCAATGGCCGCCGCCGCCGCCATGGCGGGGCTGACCAGGTGGGTGCGCCCCCCCGCTCCCTGACGGCCCTCGAAGTTGCGATTGCTGGTAGCGGCGCAGCGTTCGCCGGGCTCCAGGCGGTCGGCATTCATGGCCAGGCACATGGAACAACCCGGGTCCCGCCACTCGAAGCCGGCCTCCAGGAAGATCCGATCCAGGCCCTCGGCCTCGGCTTGGGCCTTGACCGGACCGGAGCCCGGCACCACCAGCACCTCCCGGACGCTCGCGGCCTTGTGCTGGCCGCGCACCACTGCCGCCGCCGCGCGGAGATCCTCGATGCGGGCATTGGTGCAGGAGCCGATGAAGACCTTGTCGATCCGAATCTCCTGGATCGGCGTTGCCGGCTTCAGGCCCATGTAGGCCAGGGCCTCCTCCCAACCCTTGCGCTGGGTGGCGTCCGCCGCCCGGGCCGGATCGGGCACCCGCCCCTGGACATCCGTCACCATCTCCGGGCTCGTCCCCCAGGTCACCTGCGGCGCGATGGCGCCGGCATCCATGCGGACCTCCGCGTCAAAGACGGCATCGGCATCACTATGCAGGCCCTGCCATGCCGCCACCGCCGCGTCCCAGAGCGCGCCGACCGGCGCATACGGCCGCCCGCGCACATAGTCGATAGTACGTTCGTCCACCGCTACCATCCCCGAACGGGCCCCCGCCTCGATGGCCATATTGCACAGGGTCATACGCCCTTCCAGAGACAGCGCCCGCACCGCCGGACCGGCGAATTCGATGGCGTAACCCGTCCCCCCCGCCGTGCCGATCCGGCCGATAATGGCCAATACCAGGTCCTTGGCGGTGACACCCGGCGCCAAGACCCCGTCCACCCAGACGCGCATGGAACGCGACTTGCGCGCCCAAAGGCACTGGGTAGCGAGGACGTGCTCCACCTCGGTGGTGCCGATGCCGAAGGCCAGTGTCCCCAGGGCACCGTGGGTGGCCGTGTGGGAATCCCCGCAGACCACCGTCATCCCCGGGAGGGTGAGGCCCTGCTCCGGGGCCATGACATGAACGATCCCCTGGCGCCGGTCGTTCATGGCGAATTCTTCAATGCCGAATTCGGCGCAATTACGGTCCAGGGTCTCCACCTGCAGGCGCGCAACGGGATCGCTGATCCCCGCCGCCCGGTCCAGGGTAGGCACGTTGTGATCGGCGGTGGCGATATTGGCCGTGATCCGCCACGGCTTGCGCCCTGCCGCCCGCAGCCCGGCAAAGGCCTGCGGGCTGGTCACCTCATGCAACAATTGCCGATCGATATAGAGCAGGGTGCTGCCATCCGCCTCCGTATGGACGACATGGCTTTCCCAAAGTTTGTCGTACAGGGTTTTTCCAGACACGTACAGTCTCCTTGCGGCGCTATCTCCTTTATACCCCAATTTGCCCCGACGGAAAAATTACCGCGCCGGACCGGAGGACCGCCCTTTCCCCCTCAGCAAACCCATCAGCCGCTGCAAGCTGCGGCTTTAGGGGGTGAGATCGCCTGTTCCGGCAGCATCCATCTCGTCACTGAAGGTCCAGACTCTGCTCCGGCGATCCTTTTGGCGCTTGCTGACATAGAGGGCACTATCAGCCTGGCGCAAGAACACAGCGGCATTTTCCTGGCTCCCCCCGGTACAGACGCACACCCCCATGCTGGTGCCGACCTTTACCGTAGCGGTATCCAGGACAACGGGCTCTTCGATGAGCAGGCGAATCTTGTTCAGGGCTTCTTCGACGTGATGGCGGTCAGGCATGTCTTCCATGACCAGCACGAATTCATCACCACCCCAGCGGGCGAACAAGTCATTGGAACGCAAGGATTGTTGCACCCGTGCGGCGATTTCCTGCAAGAGATGGTCGCCGGCGGCATGGCCATAGTGATCATTGACGGCCTTGAAGCCATCCAGGTCCAGCATGCAGATGGCCAGGCAATCGCGGGCATTGCGCTGATTGCGGGCGAGGCTTTCCTCCAGCCATTGTTCCAGATAACGGCGGTTGGGCAGGCGCGTGAGACCATCCATCAAAGCCAGGTTCTCGATGCGCCGCTGATACTCTCGCTGTTCCAGGGAAAGGCTGAAACTCTCGGAAATCTGGGTGAGGAGATTGCGCAGCGCCTCGTTAAACCACTGGGAATGGTCGGCCTCCACCACGAGAACGGCCCGAGGCTCGCTGTTTTCGGAGATGAAAATGGGCCATACCATGACCGAACCCAAGACCGGCAAATGGCGCCGGGGATCCATTGCGGTGGGCGTTTCGCCAGGCGGGAAGAGGGGTGCCGGGCCCAGAAGGCGCCGCTCGCGCCATGCCTGTCCGACGAGGGTCTGGCCTTGCGGCCACACGGACGGGTCCAGAGAGAGATCCAGCCGCTGTAGGGCCTGCAGGCATGACGCATCGCGGGAGGCACGGGCGTGGACGGCGAGCTGGGAGCTATTGTTCTTGCGCACGGCGACCCAAGCGCTGGAGATCGGCGTTTCGTTCACCAGGATCTCCACAAGCCGTTGCCAGGAACTCTCGGAGGATTTTTCCCGGAGCAATTCCTGCTGGACCCGCAAGGCGGCGGATTGATAGCGGCGCAGGCGCAAAAGCTCCCGGGCATCATCCCGGCGCTCCAAAAATTGGCGCAGGGTCTTGCGCAACTGCTCAGTGAGGCTGTCGGAAAAATGCGGTAGGCGACCACGCTCATGACGGTACAGGGACAAGACCCAGCGCCCGCCACCATCATCCTGAAAGGGGATCTGCAGACAACCGTCGAGATGGAAGCGACGCGCCCGCTCCACCCAGGGAACCGCTTCCGTCGTCGCAACGATTTGCAGGCGAAGCGGCGCATCCTGGCGCAGGGCGGTCCACGCCGGGTAAAGTATCCCGCCGTCATGCTTCTGCTCATCACCAGCGTCGAAACCGTGCAGATAGGCGGCGGCCCTGCCGGAAAGGGCCACGATCTGGAGCCCCTTGTCCGCGGGAAGCAAGGTGGAAACCATGACCAGAGGCAGATCCAGCCGCTCCACCAGCAGATCGGCAAACCTTTGGAAGACTCGACCGGCCGGCCCCTGGATATCCTCAAGAAAAAGCGAATAGCCGTCGAGGAGGGTGCGCAACAGCAAATTATGCCCATCCCGGCCCTGCCCCTGGGCATAGCGAGGGCAACAGCCCTGGCGCAAAGGCTGAAAACGCAGTGGAGATGCGGGATCGTTACCCATGCTCATGGCCCAAGGCCATGCTCCTTTTTTCCGTAATCTTTGTAAAGTAGTCGCTTTCGCGATCATTGCAAGGGATAGGCGTTCTTCCGCACCCTTGCCCATCGCCCAGGCCTTCGGTATAAGAAAAGGACACCCGCTCAATCAGGATCCCTCGCCATGTCCCAAGCTCCTTCCTCCAGTCTGAACGAATCGGCCCTCGGCGATCTGGTCAACGAGGCGCTGGCCGAGGCGCAGCGCCAGGGGGCGACGGCGGCAGAGGCCTCGGCCAGTGCCGGCAAAGGCCTGGCGGTGACCGTGCGTCTAGGGGAGGTGGAATCCATCGAGTATCATCAGGACAAGGGCCTGGGGGTGACGGTCTATGTGGGGCAGGCCAAGGGTCATGCCTCCACCTCGGATTTCTCGGCCAAGGCCCTGCGCGAAACCGTGGCCGCCGCCTTGACCATTGCCCGGCACACCTCCGCCGACCCCTTCGCCGGACTAGCGGACCCGGCCCTGTTCGCCCGCGAGATCCCCGACCTGGACCTCTATCACCCCTGGAGCATCGATGCCGACGGCGCCGCCGATCTGGCGCGGCGCTGCGAGGATGCGGCCCGCAGCCTGGACCCGCGCATCAGCAACTCCGAAGGGGGGAGCGTCAGCAGCGGTGAGGGCTTCGGCGTTTATGGCAATACCCTGGGTTTCATGGGGGCGTCGCGTTCTTCCCGGCACAGCCTGTCCTGCTCGGTCATCGCGGCCGACGCCCAGGGCATGCAACGCGATTACTGGTATGACATCGCCCGCGTACCCACGGCCCTGCAGAGCCCCGAGGCCATCGGCCGAGAAGCCGCCCGCCGCGCCCTGCGCCGCCTCGGTGCGCGCAAGATCCCGACGGGCAAGGCCCCCGTGGTCTTTGAAAACCAGGCGGCCGCCAGCCTGCTGGGGCACCTCTCCAGCGCCATCAGTGGCGGCAGTCTCTATCGCAAAACGTCTTTCCTGGTGGATAGCCTGGGCAAGACGCTGTTTCCGACCCATATCCGGATCTTTGAAGAACCGCACCGCCTGCGCGGTCTCGGCAGCGCCGCCTTTGATGGCGAAGGGGTCGCCACGCATGATCGCGACATCATCCATGACGGCGTCCTGCAGGGCTACCTTCTCGACAGCTACAGTGCCCGTAAGCTGGGGATGCAGAGTACCGGCAATGCCGGCGGCGCCCACAACCTGACCCTGGCCCCCGGTGCCGACGATCTCCCCGCCCTCCTGCGGCGCATGGGCAAGGGCTTGTTGGTCACGGAACTGATCGGCTTTGGCATCAACATGGTCACCGGTGATTACTCCCGGGGCGCAGCGGGCTTCTGGGTGGAAAATGGCGAGCTTCAGTTTCCCGTGGAAGAAATCACCATTGCCGGCCGTTTACAGGAAATCTTCGCCGGCTTTGCTGCCGTAGGCTCCGACCTCCTCACCCACGGCAACACCGGCTGCCCTTCCATCCTGGTGGAAGAAATGATCATCGCCGGCGATTGATGGACGGCACGTAAGCCAGCACCAGGAGCAACAGGGCCAGGGCCAAGAAGGGCCGCTCCCCCCAGCGCCCGAAGGGCGTCTGTCCGGCCATGGGCTGGATCTTGCCGTCGAGGGCACCCTCTACGAACTGCGGCAACTGCACCGCCACCCGACCCGAGGGGGTGATGAGGGCGGTGATACCGGTGTTGGTAGCGCGAACGTCCGGTTTTTGTTCCTCGCGCGCCTGCATGGCCGCCATCTGCAGACTCTGGGCGGCAGCGATGCTATGGCCATACCAGGCGTAGTCGCTGATGTTGATGAGGAAATTGGCCCCCTGCACCACGCCCTTGCGTACATCCCGGGAGAAGGATTCTTCATAGCAGATACTCATCCCTGCCTGCTCTCCCCGGACCGGCAGCACCGACGCCCCCCGCCCCACCGTGAAGCTGCCGAGCCCGGGCATGAAGTCATGCACCAGGGGCGCCAACAGCCAGGGCAAGGGGATGTATTCGCCGAAGGGCACCAGATGCTGCTTGCGATACCAGCGCAGGGGCGCCAGCCCGTCGATCTCCAGGGCGGCGTTGTAATAATCCCTGCCCGCCACCTCGGGCATGCCGATGATCAGGGTGGCGTGGTGAGCCGCCGACCAGCGGCGCAGGTTATCGATGAGATCCGGGATCTCCGTCTGAAAGACGGGAAAGGCAGTCTCCGGCAAGACGACGAGTCGGGTCCCCGGCGGCGTGGCGGCGACGAGGGTGGCATAGCGCTCCAGGATGGCGTCGAGCTGGCCGGCATTCCACTTCTCGCTGATAGGGACGTTGCCTTGCAGGAGCCGCACCGGTAGCGGTGCGCCGCTGGGATGGGTAAAGGAAGCCGTTGCCGCCGCCAGGGCCGCTCCATAGAGCGCGGCCAGGGCAGCGAAACCGGCGGTCACGGCTACGGGGCGGCGGCGCACCGCCAGGGCCGCAAGGATGGCCGCCACCGCCGCCGTCGCCAGCCCTACCCCGTATTGGCCCAGCCAGGGGGCGAAAGCGCCGAGGAATGCCCCCGTCTGGCTGTAGCCCGTAGCCAGCCAGGGGAATCCCGTGAGCAGGCGCGCCCGCAGCCATTCCCCCAGGACCCAGAGCACCGGCAGCGCCAGTAGCCGCGCACCGCCGCGGAAAAAGCGGGCCGCGAGCCAGAGGGCCAGGGCCGGATAGAGAGCACAATAAGCGGCGAGGAGGGCTACCAATGCCCCCGCCAGAAACCAGTCCATGTTGGCAAACTGGTGAAGAGTGATGGCGATCCAGTAGGTACCGGCGGCAAAGGCAGCAAAACCGAAGGCATAGCCGCGTTGGGCCGCTACCCGGGGACTACTGTCATGCACCAGAAAAAATAGGGCCGCCAGGAGCGCAATGGCGAGGTATGACCAGCCAAAGGGGGAAAAAGCCAGAGGCCAGCATGCCCCCAACAAGAGGGCCAGCAGCAGTCCGATGCGCTGCCCAAGCGGACCGTCCAGCCTCACGCGGGAGCAACCGGCTGATCCTGCTCCTTGGCCCAGGAGAGCCGCAGGATCTGGACCCGCTTGCGGTCGGCGCGGAGGACTTCCAGACGCAGGGGGCCTTCCTGCAGGGTTTCTCCGGGACGCGGAACATGCCCCAGGCGCTTGGTCACCCAGCCGCCCAGGGTATCGATGTGGTCGTCTTCCAGTTGCACATGGAAATTGTGGTTGAATTCTTCCAGAGGAATCAGGGCGTTGACCAGATAGTCGCCATCCTCGCGAGGAACGATCATCACATCCTCGTCAATGTCGTATTCATCCTCGATCTCGCCGACGATGATCTCCAGCACATCCTCGATGGTAATGAGCCCCGCCACCCCGCCATACTCATCGACGACGATGGCCATGTGGTGACGGCCGGTGCGGAATTCATAGAGGAGATGATTGAGATGCTTGCTTTCGGGAATGAAAGTCGCCGGACGCAGGAGTTCGGTGAGGCGGGGGGGGTTCTCTGCCCCGCCCTGGCAGGCCCGCAGCAGATCCTTGGCGAGGAGGATGCCGCGCACATCGTCGCGGTCGTTGCCCACCAGCGGAAAACGGGAGTGGCCTACCTCCACCACCCGCGCGATGATCTCCGGCAGGGGCGCGTCCATCTCGATGACTTCCATTTGTGCCCGGGGAATCATGGCATCGCGTACCGTGAGCTCGGCCATGCGGAAGATGCCATCGACCATGCGCGCGGCCTCGGCGTCGATGATCTGCCGCTCGCCCGCCTCCCGGATGAGCTCCAGGAGTCCATCCTGATCTTCAACATTACCGCGTAGGGACTGTGTAAAACGCTCCCACCAAGTGCGGGGGCGTTCGGGACTACTTCGATCGTCATTCATGGACGGCGGGTTGCACGTAAGGGTCGGCCACACCCATTTCAGCCAGAAAGCGGCATTCCAGCGCCTCCATCTCCGCTGCTTCCGCCTCGTTTTGGTGATCATAACCAAGGAGATGCAGAGTGCTGTGAATCAGGAGGTGACGGTAATGATCCAGCAGCCCTTTGCCCTGCTCTGCGGCCTCCTGCGCCACCACGGCGGGCGCAATGGCCAGATCACCGAGGAGATCGCGGCGGAAGATCGCAGGCAGCGGCGGCTGCGGGAAGGAGAGACAATTGGTGGGGGCATCCTTGCCCCGAAAAGCGGCATTGAGGGCCGCCATTTCGGCATTGTCCACAAAGCGTAGCGAAATTTCCGCACAGCGGCTTGCGTCCATCCGCGCTGAAGGGGCCTGCAGCGCCGCCAGGATGGCCCGCCGCGCCTGCCTTCGGGAGGGCAAAGGCACGTCCTCCCGGATAGCATCGCTGCTGATGTGCAGGATCAAGGTCGGGCGCGCCCTCACCGTTTCTCTCCCAGGCGATCATAGGCCTCGACGATGCGCGCCACCAGGGGATGGCGGACCACATCGGCACTCTGGAAAAAGATCATGTCGACCCCCTGCACCCCCTGCAATACCTCGATGGCCTGCACCAGACCGGAAAGCTGGCCGCGGGGCAGGTCCACCTGGGTCACATCACCGGTGACCACGGCCTTGGCGCCAAAGCCGATCCGGGTGAGGAACATCTTCATCTGCTCCGGCGTGGTGTTCTGCGCCTCGTCGAGGATGATGAAGGCATCATTGAGGGTGCGACCGCGCATGTAGGCCAGGGGCGCCACCTCGATGACCTGGCGCTCGATGAGCTTGGCCACCTTTTCAAAGCCCATCATCTCATAGAGGGCGTCATAAAGGGGCCGCAGATAGGGGTCCACCTTCTCGCTCAGGGTGCCGGGCAAAAAGCCCAGGCGCTCCCCCGCTTCCACCGCCGGCCGCACCAGGACCAGGCGGCGGATATGATTCTGCTCCATCTGCTCGACGGCGGCGGCCACGGCGAGATAGGTCTTGCCGGTCCCCGCCGGGCCGATGCCGAAGGTCAGGTCATTGTTGCGAATGGACTGCAGATACTGGCGTTGGCGCAAACCGCGGCCACCCACCAGGCCCTTGAGGGTCTGAATGCCCGCCACCGCCGATTCTGCGGCGCCCGGCTCCGCTTCCAGCCGCACCCCCTGGATGCTGTGATGAACGAAATGCGGGCTGATATGACGCCCCTGGCGAATCTGCGCGTAGAGCCCGCTCAGCACCCCTTCGGCAGCCCGCACGGCCGGCTCCGGGCCGGTAATGTGAAAACGGTCGCCCCGCGGCAGGATCACCACTCCCAGGCGCGATTCGATCTGCTTGATATGGTTGTCCAGTTCTCCGGAGAGTTCGGCCAGCATGCTGGCGCTGGCGCCATCCGCGACGAATTCGCCGTGGACGTTACGCTCGGGCATGGGAGGATCCCCCCGGCTCCACGGCATCAGGCCGTGATACGTTGCGCCGGGAGCAAGTCTCCGGACCAGCGCGCACGCAGGCTGTTGGGCATGGTTGCGGTGATCTCCACCGTTACCATCTGGCCGGCCAGGGCGGCCGGGCCGGCAAAATTCACCGAACGGTTGCAACCCGTCTTGCCGGTGAGCTCCCGGGCATCGCGCCGGGATGGGCCCGTTACCAGGACCTCCTGGCGCGTCCCCAGCATGGCTTGGGCGTATTCCTGGGCAAGGGTATTGATCCGCCCCTGAAGGATGGCCAGGCGCTCATCCTTGACCGCCTCGGGGACCGCATCCTTGAGTTTGAGGGCCGGAGTGCCCGGTCGCGGACTGTATTTAAAGGAATAGGACTGATCGAAACGCACGGCGGCAATGAGGTCCATGGTGGCGGCAAAATCGGCGTCGGTCTCGCCGGGAAAGCCAACAATGAAATCCGAGGAAAAGCGGATATCCGGGCGGGCGGCGCGCAGCCTGTCGATCTTTTCCAGGTAACTGGCGACCTGATGCTTGCGATGCATGCGCTTGAGGATGCGGTCCGAACCGCTCTGTACCGGCAGATGCAGGTGCGGGGCGAGGATAGGAATGCTGCCATGGGCGGCGATGAGGGCGTCGTCCAGGTCGTTGGGATGGGAGGTGGTATAGCGCAGACGCAGGAGCCCGGGGATGCGCGCGAGGCGTTCCAGGAGCTCCGCCAGCCCGGCCTCGCCAATGAGGCCCGTCGCCCCGCGGTAGGCGTTCACGTTCTGCCCCAGCAGGGTGATCTCCCCTACTCCCTGCTCCACCAGACCGCGCACCTCGCGGATGATGTCGGGCATGGGTCGGCTGTATTCGCGGCCGCGGGTATGGGGAACCACGCAGAAGGTGCAGAACTTGTCGCAGCCCTCCATGATGGTCACAAAGGCGCTGGGGCCATTCTGGCCGGGGCGCTCGGGCAGGCGGTCAAACTTTTCCAGGATGGGGAAATCCACGTCCACCTGGGGCTGACGGCTGGCCAGGGCGGCATCCAGCATGTCCGGCAGGCGATGCAGAGTTTGCGGGCCGAAAACGAGATCCACGAAGGGCGCCCGGCGGCGCAGGCGCGCCCCTTCCTGGCTGGCCACACAACCGCCCACGCCAATGATCAGGTCGGGGTTCCGCTCCTTGAGGGGCCGCCAGAAACCGAGCTGGGTATAGACCTTGTCTTCGGCCTTTTCGCGGATGGAGCAGGTGTTGAGCAGAAGCAGATCGGCCTGGGCGGGGTCGTCCACCACCTGCAGGCCATGACTGGCCGCGAGCAACTCCACCATACGGGTGGAGTCGTACTCGTTCATCTGACAACCGTAGGTTTTGATATACAGGGTGTGCAAGCGAGGCTCACGCGCGACCGTTTTGGTCATCATAGGGCCACCCCCCCGCCTTGACAAGGGCAGCTCGAAAAACGGCAAATGGGCCGCCGTTTTTCGAGACCGCCGGCAAAGGAGATCATCCCTGGCCCAGCGCCCCTTTCACATAGCCATGGAAGATCGCGTCATCCTTTTCGCTGCCCAGAATCCCGAAGCGGCTGGTCACGGCGGTGACCGCCAACCCCTTTCTGGCCACTGTGACATCCACCAGCATGTGGCCCTGGCGGGCATGAATGACGGTCGTATCCGCCCCTTCGGTATCCACTTTCAGGACGACGCATTGCATGCGGGCCAGGGCCGTCTGCACCGCGTTCAAGGTGGGCGTAAAGGCACTCGGATAGTATTGCGTGGTCTGCCCGGCATAGACACCCGCGGCCCCCGCTCCGACCGCACCTCCCGCCACCAATGCGGCACAGCCGGCGAGGCTGAGCGTGAACAACGTCACAACGGCAAGCAAGACAGCAGTAAGACTTTTCATTGGCTTCCCCAACGGACGATGTTGGACAGTATAACGCATCCCTGCCGGTGGCAGGTAATCCGTCGGATCAATGAGGATGGGGGGGCAGAAAAGGGAAATGGGCAGGCCTGGCCTGCCTGCCCGGTATTGCCCGTTCGCCTAACGATCATGGCGCTTGGCGCCACCCGGCAGCATGAAACCAAAACCTATCTGAAAGCCCATGGCCGCGACCCCCGCGCCGTGCGCGACCAGTAAATCGCGGCCATGGGCCGCTCCTACTATTTACTATTTGGCGTAGGCAGCCGAATCATTAGTTTGTTTCACGCTAAACGGCAGTTGCCGGGCCGTTGGGATCAGTCGCTGTTGGGGCCTTCCACGGAGTTTTCCAGCACCCGGCCGCTGACGGCGTCGATCCCCACTTCGTGGGTCACGGCTCCCTGGCGGATATCAAAGGAATAGCGCAGGCCGCTGCCGCCCTTTTCCTTTTCCAGTTCTTCCTTGACGATCTTGCCCGGGAAGACCTTGGTAGCGGCCTGCCGCGCCTGGGGCAAGGTGACCTTGGCGTCCTTGGCATACTGTTCGCCGGTGAAGGCCCAGGCGCTGCTCGTGACCAGGGCCAAGGCACCGGCAACAATGCCGAATATCCAGATTGACTTTTTCATGATGATTCCCTCTTGTCGCAAAGACCCCGCAAATTCGGGATGAGGCCATCTTGCGCCGGCTACCTTAACAGAACCTGAAGAGATCATTATCCGGCGACATGGGCTGGACCCAGCATTTTCCTCAGCATACCTTGACCTGCAACAGTTCCTTTCCCGCCGGGTCCACCAGATGCACGGCGCAAGCGATGCAGGGGTCGAAGCTGTGGATGGTGCGGAGGATCTCCAGGGGTTGGGCGGGGTCCGGGAGTTCGGTGCCTTTGAGCGCCGCCTCGTAGGGACCGTCCTGTCCGGCGGCGTCCCGCGGGCCGGCATTCCAAGTGCTGGGCACCACTGCCTGGTAGTTGTCGATGAGGCCGTCCTTGATGACCACCCAATGGGCGAGGGCGCCGCGGGGCGCCTCGGTGAAGCCCACACCGCGGGCCTCGGCGGGCCAGGTGGATGGCTCCCAGCGGGCCGGGTTGAAGGTTTCGAGCTGGCCGGCGCGGATGTTGGCCATGAGCTGGTCATACCAGCCTTGCATGGCGTCGGCGATGATCTTGCTCTCCAGGGTGCGGGCGGCGGTCCGGCCCATGGTGGAAAAGAGGGCCTGGACGGGGAGGTCCAGCTTGCGCAGGGTGGCCTCCACCAGGGCGCGGGTCTGCTGGTGGCCGCTGGCATAGAGCACCAGCACCCGGGCCAGGGGACCCACCTCCATCACCTTGCCCTGCCAACGCGGCGACTTGATCCAGGAATAGCTGGCAGCGGTGTCCAGGTGCTCGTAAGGTGGTTTCGGCCCCGTATAGTCCAGGTGGGTCTGCCCCACGAAGGGATGGAGGCCCTGGTCCTTGCCCACAGTGTAGGAATACCAGGAATGGCCGACGAACTCCTGGACCTGGTCGGGGGCGCGCAGGTCCAGGGGATGCACGCTGGAGAGGTCCCGGTTCAGGATGATTCCGCGGGGGATCATGAGGCCGCCCAGGTCTTCCATGTCCTTGCTCGGAAATTCCCCATAGGCCATGAAGTTACCCACCCCCTCGCCCTTGCTGAACCAGTCCTTGTAAAAGCCGGCGATGGCCAGGGTGTCGGGCAGGTAGACCTGATCCACGAAGCTGCGGATCTCGCGGATCACGTTTTGAACGATCTCCAGGCCGGTCATGTTGACGGCGGTGGCCCCGGCGCCTGCCGCCACGCTGATGGCTGCGGGGGCGCCGCCCACCACGAAGTTGGGGTGGGGGTTTTTGCCGCCGAATATCGCATGGAGTTTGGCCACCTCCCGCTGCCAGGTCAAGGCATCCAGGTAATGGGCCAGCGCCATCAAGTTGGCCTCCGGCGGCAGCTTGTAGGCGGGGCTGCCCCAGTAACCGTTGGCAAAGATGCCGAGCTGGCCGGAGGCGACGAAACGGGCGAACTTGTCCTTCACCTCCGCGAAGTAGCCGGGCGAGGAGCGCGGGTAATTGCTCAGGGACTGGGCCAGTGCGGCCGTTTTGGCCGGATCCGCCTGGAGGGCCGAAAGCACGTCCACCCAGTCCAGGGCATGCAGTTGATAGAAATGCATCACATGATCGTGGACGAACTGGGCGGCGATCATGAGGTTGCGGATGAGCTGGGCGTTCTGGGGAATGGGGTAATGCAGCGCGTCTTCCACCGCCCGCACCGAGGCGATGCCGTGCACCAGGGTGCAGACCCCGCAGATGCGCTGGGCGAAGGCCCAGGCGTCGCGCGGGTCGCGGCCCTGGAGGATGATCTCAAGGCCGCGCACCATGGTCCCCGAGCTGGAAGCGCCGGTAATGACACCGTCCCTGACTTCGGCCTCGATGCGCAGGTGCCCCTCGATGCGGGTGACGGGATCGACGACGACGGTTTGCTTGCTCATGAATTCCCCTGCTCCGTGACGAGATGGTCGGCCACCAGTTCCAGCAGGCTTTGGGCCGTCTTGTCCCAATGGAAATGGGCCTGGCCGTCGTCGAAGGTCTGACGGCAGTTGGAGCAGCTCGACACCAGCATCTCCGCCCCTGTGTCCTCCACCTGCCGCATCTTGATCTGGTAAGTCTTGTAACGCAGGGGGTCGGCCCGGTGGATGGTCACCACCCCGCCGCCGCCCCCGCAGCACCAGTTGTAGGCACCATGTTCGTCCATCTCCCGCAACTCCACCCCGAGGGCGCGCAATACCTCCCGGGGCGCCTCATTAACGCCGCCCCGGCGCACGATCTGACAGGGGTCGTGGAAAGTGGCCGAACTCTGCAAGGGTTGGAGCCCCAGCCTGCCCTGGCGGATCCCTTCGGCCAGGTACTCGGTGATCTGCAGCACCTGGAAGGGCAGGGACCTGCCGTAGAGGTTGGCGCCCTGCCAGCGCAGGGCCTGGTAGGCGTGCCCGCACTCGGGAAGGATGAGGGTCTTGGCGCCTACCGCGATGGCGGCCTCGATGAGCTTGAGGCTCGCCTCCCGCTGACCTTGCCGGTCGCCGGCGAACATGCTGAAGTTGGTGGCCTCGTAGCCGTCGCTGCGGAAGGTCCAGGACTCGCCCATCCGGCCCATGATCCTGGCCAGGGCGACGATGGACTGGGGATATTTCATGATCTCGATGGAGGAGATGGTCATAAGGACGTCCGCCTGACTGCGGTCCAGGGGGATCTCCACGCCGTGCTCGTCTTCCAGCCAGGCAATGCGATCCTTGAGGACCGCCGGGGTGGCGCCCAGGGGGCTTCCTTCCCGTTGGGCGCGCTGCACCGTCGCCCAGAGTTCGTGGGGCACCAGTCCGGCCGCTGCCATGCCGTGCCGGGCCAGACCCACGAGGCTGGCGATGTCGATGCCCATGGGGCAGACCATGGTGCAGCGCCCGCATTGGGTGCAACTGTCGTAGATCAGCTCCTGCCATTCCTCCAGCTCTTGCACGGTGACCCGGCGCTTGAGCTTGAACAGGCGGAAAAAGGGCGCAAAAGGCCCTATCTCGCGCTTGTAGGCCTGCTTGAAGGGTTCCAGCTTCCAGATGGGGGTGTACTTGGGGTCACCGGTCTGCACATAGTACTGACAGACCTCGGCGCACTGGCCGCAGTGCACGCAGGATTCCATATAGAGGGCGGCGGTGCTGCCGAAGTCATGGACGAAGCCCCGCATGGCCCGGTCGAGCCGCTCGGCGTCGTCCATCTCCCCCTGTTTGTCGTAGCGCTGCTCGGGCTTTTTGACGCTCAGGCGGGGCTGATCCAGTTCCGGGGGGAACTCCGTTTCCGCGCCGGTCATATCCGGGCTCCCCGGCGGCTATAGACCGCCCCGGTGACGCCGCGAGAGAAGAGAAAGAACACGGTATGGGCGAGTTTGCTGAAGGGCAGCCACGCCAGCAGGAGTTCCGCGCTCAGCATGTGCAGACCCAGCAGATCCTCGTAACGGCCGCCCAGATGGTAATAGGCCATGAGCCCCGTGAGCAGCGGCGTGAAGACCAGCAGCCAACTGAAGTAGTCGTCGAAATTGGAGATCTGCCGCAACACCGGGTGGGTGACCCGGTGGGCGAGGAGGGCAAGGAGGCTGATCAGGGCGGCGCCGGCGGCAAAGGTGATCACACCGTCCGGCAACCCCGGCCAGGACAGGCCCGTGATGTCGCGGATGAGGAGGATGTGGGGTACCAGGCCCAGGATCACCACCGCCAAGCCGATGTGGAAGATGTAGCTCACTGCCTCCCAGTGCAGAATGCGGGGCCGGAACTCCCGGCGCGGCCACATGCGGGTGAAGATGGTCTTGACACCCCCCAGCCACGCATGGCGCACCCGTGGCTCCGAAAGGTCACGGGTGCGGGGCAGGGCCAGCACTCCGACGAGCCGCCAGAAGATGCCGAAAACCAGAATGATCAGCGCAGCCTCCAAGGCGGGGCCGCGGGCGAAATCCAGCAGGTTTGTCTCAGCGCTCATGGGGATCCTCCTTTGGGGGCGGGCTGCCCGCCTCTTTGGCGGTTTTGGCGGCGCTTGTTTTCTGGTGGGAGCGGGCCAGCGCCGCCATTCCCGCCCCGACCACCACGCCGCCCAGGGCTGCGGCGCCCAATACCTCCCCCCGCGGCCAATGGCCGGTGGCCGCCGATAGGGGCCGGTAAAATCCGCCCTTGTCCCAGAAATCCGGCTCCGAGCAGCCCAGGCAACCGTGGCCGGACTGGATGGGGAAGCTGGTCCCCTGGTTCCATTTCAGGGTGGCACAGGCGTTGTAGGTCACCGGACCCTTGCAGCCCAGTTCGTAGAGGCACCAGCCGTTGCGCGCCCCCTCATCGTCGAAGGTATGGGCAAAACGGCCTTCGTCATAGAAGGGTCGGCGGTAGCAGCGGTCGTGGATGGAATTGCCATAGAAGGCCAGCGGCCGCCCCTGGTGGTCCAGGGCGGGCATCCCGAAGCTCAGGTAATAGACGACGACCCCGGTCATCACCTCGGGGATGGGCGGACAGCCGGAGACGTTGATGACCGGGCGATCGCGGATGACCTCCGAGACCGGCACCGCCCCGGTGGGGTTGGGGGCGGCGTAAGGGATGCCGCCGAAGGCGGCGCAGGTCCCTACGGCGATGATGGCCGCCGCCCCCTGGGCGGCATGGCGCAGATCGTCAACGGCGCTTTGGCCGGCCGCCACGCAGTAGGCGCCGCCCGCCCCCATGGGTACGGCCCCGTCCACGATGAGGATGTATTTCCCCCAGGCTTGGCGCATGGCCTCTTTTCTGGCGGCCTCCGCAGCTTCGCCGGCAGCCGCCTGAAGGGTGTCATTGAAGGCCAGCGAGATGTTGTTGAAAATCAGGTGTTCTATGGTGGGCGAGAAGGAACGGGTCATGGATTCCAGGCAGGCGGTGCATTCCTGGTAGGAGAGGTAAATCACCGTGGGCCTGGGGGTACGGGCGAGCGTTTCGGCCATGGCCGTGGCGGCGGCTGGCGGCAAGGCCAGCAGGGACGCCGTGGCGGCGCAGAACTTGAGGAAGGCCCGGCGGCTCAGGCCCCCTCGCCGGAAGGCGTCGAGAACGGTTTCTTCCAATTCTCCCATCAGTGCCCCCCTGGTTCACGAGAAGCCATACGCTCCTGCAGCCCCTGTAGTCCCATCGCGATGTCTGCCGGGTGGGCCGGGATGATCTCCGGTACCCGGCATATCGCCAAGGACTCCGTCAGCAGGACTCCGTCTTCACTGCGGTGGCATACCCACCAGACCCCCGGGACCCCGGTCTCCTCGATGTGAGAGTTCCCCAGCGTGTCGAGATCCACCCGAACCTCCCCTGTACCCAGCGCTTCCCGCAGCAGGTCCCGGTCGGCGGGCGACAGGGGGAGGGCGCTGAGGTCGATGCAGTATTCGCGCCCCGTCCGTAGCAAGGTATCGAGGGCCGCGGCGATCTCGTGCAGCAAGGCCGGTGCATTGCCGGCTACGTCGCTCGCGGGCGCCGGACGGATGGGAATGGCATCAATGGGCTTCATGTCTCCATTCTGCCAGCAGTGCGAGGGCGCGACGCCCCACGTCGGGCAAGACCTGCGCCAGCGGCGGGCTCAGGGTGTCGCTCCAACCGATTTCCCAGGGTTGGATCCCGAGCAAGGCCCGCCGCGCCGGAAGACAACCGCACAGGCGGGCCATGTCCAGCAATTCGCCCAGTCCGACTTCGTGGACGCTGCTGGCCTTGGGGCGAACCAGCAGGCGATCCATTTCCTCCCCTTGGAGAACCGTGACCCGTCCCGCCTTGAACCCCAATTCCATGGCATCAACTACAAGCAAGGCATCCACCCCTTCCAGCAGCGTGACGAGCAGCAGGGAGCCGATCGTGCCCCCGTCCAGGAAAACGGCGCCGGTATTCGGCGCATGCTCTGCGAGCCAGCGGACGACATATACACCCATGCCGTCGTCCCCTTGCAAGATGTTGCCCAACCCCAGCACCAGAATCCCCCCCATGATTTTTGTTTAGTTCACAGGATAATCCCTGTCAAGGAAGCCGAGTCGTCTGAACGGTCTCGTTGGAACGCTACGATGAAAATAAAATTACGGCGGTGCGGTCCGCTGTTTGAACGCCGTGGCGAGGCATTTGTCCACGCCAGACAGAGGTGGTGGACCAATACAGCGGCTTGCAGGCCGGTACGATGTAGGCCCATCATAGGGACCTTTGCAAGCTGCAAGAAGTCGCTGATGGGGGGTTGATGCAGAATAAAACCGGTCGGGTAGCGAACGCTTGGCATTTCACCCGCGAGTTTTTCAGAGATCCGCAAGCCATCGGTGCGGTGGTGCCCAGTTCCCCCTTTCTGGCACGGCGGATGGCGAGCCTCGTGCCGCCCGGTCCGGGGCTGGTCCTAGAGCTGGGTCCGGGCATGGGGCCCGTCACTGCGGCGCTTCTGGAAAGGGGCGTAAACCCGGCGGACCTGATCCTGGTGGAACGCTCGCCGCGCCTCGCCCGGCATTTGTGCCATCGTTTTCCGGGTGTTGAAGTCCTGCAAGGGGATGCCGCCGACCTCCAGACCCTGCTGGCCGGCCGCGAAGCGGTACGCGCGGTGGTGTCGAGCCTGCCCCTGCGCAGCATGCCCCGGGAGGTGGTGCAACGGATTTTGCAACGCCTGCCGGCCATCAGTCGACCCGGCACCGTTTTTATCCAGTTTACCTACCATTTTCGCAGCTCCTGCCAGGAACTGCCGACGGGATTCGAACGCGGCCGCGCCAGCGTGGTCTGGCGTAATCTGCCGCCGGCGCGGGTGGACGCCTTTACCTTCCGCGCTCCGAGCTGAGATCAGCAGAAAAATCCCAGTAAAGACACGGCATCGTGGCCGAGTTGTGCCGTCCCCGCCATGAGCCATAATAGCAGCATGCACCAGCACAAACGGCACGGCATTACCTTGGTCCTGGGCTCCGGCGGCGCCCGGGGGCTGGCCCATGTGGGCGTGCTCCGGGCGCTGGAGGAGATGCAGGTTCCCATTGCTGCGGTGGTGGGCTGCTCCATCGGCGCCCAGATCGGGGCGCTCTATTGTGCCGGCATCCCCGTTGCAGACCTGGAGATGGAAGCACAGGCCATGCGCTGGTGGGAGGCGTTGCGCCTTTTTTTCCCGGACTTCGGCAGCGGGGGGTTGAGCAGCGGTGGCGCCATCGAGGGCTATCTCCGCCAGCGCCTCGGGGATCGCGACATCCGGGATTTTGCCACCCCCTTTGCCTGCGTCGCCACGGATCTCGTGGAGGGCCGCGAGGTGGTTCTCACCGAGGGCCCGGCGCTGGCTGCCGTGCGCGCCAGCATCGCCCTGCCCGTGGTCCTCAGCCCGCAACGGCTGGCAGGGCGTATACTCGCCGATGGCGGTCTGGTGGACCCCGTTCCCGTAGCCGTTGCCAGGGCCCTTTTTCCGGGACCGCTGCTGGCGGTGCTGGTGCATGTGGCCACGCAACATGACGAACCTTGGCCGCCGCGGGAAAACGGCATTCTGCCTCGCATCAATCTATTCAACCGGGGCGAGGATTGGGTATCTGTCCTACCCTATCCCAATCTCGTCCAGACCATGCGGCGCGCGGTGGAAATCATGCAGAGCCGCATCGTGGAGATGCAACTCCAGACGAGTCCGGCGGATTTGACCTTGCAACCGAAACTGGGGAACATCCTCGCCTTGGAGTTTCACAAGGGAGAGGCGGCTGTGGCAGCAGGTTATCGGGTAGCTCGGGAGGCGGCAGCCGAGATCATGGCGTTGCTGCAGCGTGAATAGGCGGGAGCGCGGCGCAGTCACGGTGCGCCACCATGCGCCGTGGGCCCTGTGGCCATGGCTGGCGCTGCCCGCCTCCCTCACTGCCGCCCTGCGCCGCGCCTACGGCCGCAGCGATACTCCCCGGGTCATCTTGCTGGGCAGCGGGCGCTGCGTCGCCCGGCAGGAGGAGCGCCGGCACCTGCGCCTGCACCGGGGCGAGCGGGTTTTTTGGCGGGAAGTCCTGCTCCATGGAGGGGATGCCGCCAGGCCCGCCCTCTGGGCACGCACCACGGTTCCCCTCCGCGGCCTGCGCCAGGGACTTTTACCGCTGACCCGCCAGGGTACCCGACCCATTGGCGACCTGCTCTTCCGCCACCGCCGTCTGCGCCGCTCGCCCATCGTCGTGGAGCGCCGACGCCGGCAACGGGCATGGTCGTGGTCACGGCGCTCCATCCTGCAGCGGGGTCCATCCCAGGTCCTCGTCGCGGAGCGCTTCAGCCAGCACGTACCGGCCTGGCATGGCCGGGGGCGGCGCTGATGCCGCGCGCTTTTCCCCGGAAAAAATGGCAGGCCTATGCTGCCTTGATGCGGATCGACCGCCCCATCGGCACCCTGCTGCTCCTCTGGCCCACCTATTGGGCCCTGTGGCTGGCTGCCGGAGGCAATCCGTCCCTAGAGCTGTTTTTGATTTTCACCGTCGGCACCTTCCTCATGCGCTCGGCCGGCTGCGTGATCAATGATTATTTCGATCGGGACTTCGACCGCCAGGTAGCCCGCACCTGCAACCGTCCCCTAGCCGCGGGCGTGATCACGCCGCAGGAGGCCCTGGTCCTCTTCCTCCTGCTCTGCCTGGGGGCAGCGGCTCTGCTGCCTTTCCTCAATAGCCTGACCATCCTGCTGGCCGGGGGCGCGGTGCTGGTGACGGTGACCTATCCCCTCTTCAAACGTTTCACCCATTTGCCTCAGGCCTATCTGGGGCTGGCCTTTTCCTTCGGCATCCCCATGGCCTTTGCCGCCCAGACCGGCCGCGTTCCGGCCCTGGCGTGGTGGCTCATGCTCGCCAATGCCTGCTGGGTACTGGCCTATGACACCGCTTATGCCATGGCCGATCGGCCCGATGACCTCAAAATCGGGGTCAAGTCCAGCGCCATCCTCTTCGGTCGCTACGACCGCCTGGCCATTGCCGGTTTTCATGGGGTGATGCTGCTCATTCTCGGCCTGATTGGCCTGGATCTGCAGCTCCATTGGCCCTATTTCCTTGGCCTGTTGCTGGCAGCTCTGCTGGCCACCCATGAGCAGTCCTTGCTGGGCGGTGATCGCGATCAGGCCTTGCGCGCCTTTCTCCACAACAACTGGCTGGGCATGGTCATTTTCTGGGGCATCATGGGCGGTCTAGGCCATTGATCGCACAACTCAAGACCGGCTTTCTCCAGTATTCGCCCACAAACTTATACACAGTTTACTTCTGTGTCCATTTCCACGTCGCAACTTTGCCCAAGCCCAGCAAAAAAATTGTAACCAACTGTTTTTGCTATATTTATGGTATTGCCACTTTTTTAGGCATGGAGGCTGAAGCCTTACGGAATGGGGCCTCTGGCAGGTTCTCCGGCGCCCATGCACAGAGTTATCCACAGATCGTGTGGGCAACTGTATGAATCATGAAACATCCTGCCTTCAGGTAGCCGTTTTTGCTCCATTGCGGCGTACATTTTCCTATGCCTGCCCCGAGTCGGGCCCCTTGCCCGCAGGCGTCCGGGTGCAAGTACCCTTTGCCGCAGGCAGCCGGATAGCCATTGTCCTCGGCATGGGTCCCTGCCCGCCCGGAGTGGAGGTCAAGGCCATCCAGGCGGTACTGGACAGCACCCCCATCCTCGGCCCCGCCTTGCAGCGACTCATTGCCTTCGGCGCGGCCTATTACCAGCATGCCGTTGGCGATGTCTGGGCAACGGCCCTGCCCGCTGCCCTGCGCAAGGGCCAGCCCCTGCCGGAGATAGCCGCCTCCTACCGCCTCAGCGCAGCCGGATGCGCGGCCCTCCAGCAGGTGCGTGGCAAACGCCAGCGCGCCCTCCTGGAGGCCTTGCAGATGGCCGGGATGCTGTCGCCTGCCACCTTGGCCGAAGGCTTGCGTCCGGCCCTGCGCGAGGCCGTGCGCCGCGGCTGGGCGCAGGCCGTAGCAGCACCCATCCCGGAGTTCATCTGCACCGACTCCCCGTTTCATCTGCACCAGGAGCAGCAGGCGGCAGTGGACATCCTCCGTGCCGCCCAGGGCTTTTCCCCCGTTCTCCTGCAGGGGGTTACGGGCAGCGGCAAGACCGAGGTCTATCTGGAGACCCTGCGCCCCCGCCTGGAGGCGGGGGCGCAGGCCCTGGTCCTGGTGCCGGAAATCAGTCTCACGCCGCAACTGCTGGGCCGCTTTGCCCAACGCTTTGGCGAGGAACAGGTGGCGGCCCTGCATTCGGGACAAAGCGATGGCGAGCGGCTGCGCATCTGGGCAGCCGCTCGGGAAGGGCGATTGCGGGTCATCATCGGCACCCGTTCCGCCGTTTTCGTGCCCCTGCCCAGACTCGCCATGATCGTGGTCGATGAAGAGCACGATCCCTCCTTCAAGCAGCAAACGGGCTGGCATTATTCGGCGCGTGACCTGGCCATTCAGCGGGCCCGCCTGGAAGGCTGCCCGATCGTCCTCGGGTCCGCCACGCCCTCTCTGGAAAGCCTGTACAATGTCGCTCTGGGGCGCTATGGGATCATCCACCTGCGCCAACGGGCCGGCGGCGCCCAGGCGCCGGCCATCGAGATCCTGCCCCTGCGCCGCCAAGGTTTGCAGGGCGGCCTGTCCGGGGCCTTGCTGGCGGCCTGCGGCGACACCCTCGCTGCCGGGAATCAGGTGCTCCTCTTCCTCAACCGCCGCGGCTATGCCCCCGCCCTCCTTTGCCACGACTGCGGCCACGTCTTCCCTTGTCCGCGCTGTGCCGCAGCGCTGACCTGGCACCGCCGCGATGGCCGCCTGCGCTGCCATCACTGCGGCCATGAAGAGCGGCTGCCCGCAGCCTGCCCGCAGTGCGGCAGCGCCGCCCTCATCAGCGCCGGTCAGGGCACCGAGCAGATTGAAGACGTCCTGCGCGAGCGCTTTCCCGAGACCCCCATCTGGCGCGTGGACCGCGACGCCCTGCGGGGCCGGGAGGCCTTGGAAAATATCGTGCGCGAGGTGCGCCGCGACGAGCCCGCCATCCTCGTGGGCACCCAGATCCTCGCCAAGGGCCATCACTTTCCGGCGGTGACCCTGGTGGGTATCGTCAATACCGATCAGGGCCTGTTCAGCGCCGATTTCCGTGCCCCCGAGCGCCTCCTGCAAACCGTCCTGCAGGTAGCGGGCAGAGCCGGCAGGGCAGAGCGCCCCGGACGCGTCCTCCTCCAGACCCACCACCCCGAGCATCCCCTCCTCCAGGCCCTGCTCCACGGGGATTACAGCACGCCCGCGGCGGCCCTGCTGGCGGAACGGGTGGCTGCAGGACTGCCCCCCGCCACCGCCCTGGCCGTCCTCCGCGCCGAGGCCCACCAGCGCAGTCGCGTGGAGGCATTTTTGCAGGCGGCCGCCGCCCTCGCCCCCGCAGGGCTGGAAGTCAGCGGTCCCCTTCCTTCCCTCCTGGAACGCCGTGCCGGCTTTGAACGCGCCGAACTCTGGGCCCAGGCCGGCGCCCGCGCCGCCCTGCAGCGCCTCCTCACGACCTGGCTGAAAGCAGTAGAGGCATTGCCCCAGGCGCGTCAGGTGCGCTGGCAGATCGATGTGGACCCCTTGTCCTTTTAATCCTAAAACGGCTCAAGGGCCATCGGGATCGGTCAGGGTGGCGTAATACTCGGCGAAGGCCGGGGCAACCCGGGGGAAGACCGCCAAAAGCTCCGGATCGAAATGCCCCGGCTTGACCCGCCCGTCGCCCTTGAGGATGATCTCCACGGATCTTGCATGGTCGAAAGGGCCTTTGTAAGGGCGGCGGCTACGCAGGGCGTCGTAGATGTCGGCCAGGACCATCATGCGCGCGCACAAGGGGATCTCCTCGCCCTTGCGGCCCAGAGGGTAGCCGCTCCCGTCCCAGTGTTCATGATGCCCCAGGGCGATTTCCCGACCCATCTGCAACTCCGGCGATCCGCTCTGTTGGCCGATGATATTGGCGCCCAGGGTGGTATGGGTGCGCATGATGGCCCACTCCTCGGCGTCGAGGGGGCCGGGTTTGAGCAGGACCCGGTCGGGGATCCCGATCTTCCCCACATCATGCATGGGGCTCGCCACGAAAATGAGGTCGGCAAAATCCGCCGCCATCCCCAGGCGTTGCGCCAACTCTTTGCAATAATAGGCGATGCGCTGTACATGGGCGCCGGTTTCCTCGTCCTTTTTCTCGGCGGCGCGGATGAGCGTCTGGATGGTCTGCAGATAGCTGTCGTGCAACTGGGCCGTGCGCTGGCGGACCGTCTCCTCCAAGGTCTCGTTATTCCGCCGGATGCGGTCGCTGTATTCCTTGAGCCGCAGGATATTGCGTACCCGCACCCGCAGTTCGGCCCGGTCGATGGGTTTGCCAAGGAAGTCATCCACCCCGGCCTCCAGGGCACGCAAACGGGTTTCGCGGTCATCGAGGGCAGTGACGATGATGACGGGGAGCGTCGCGTAACGGGAGTCCGCCTTGAGCCGGGCCGCCAGATCGAAACCGCTCATCCCCGGCATCATGCCATCGGTGAGGACCAGGTCCGGCTGGCGCTCCTGCAACTGTTCCAGGGCCTCCCGGGCACTAGCGACCGACAGCACTTCATAAGCATCGGCCTGGAGCAGGGCGGTCAGGAGACGGCGGCTGCTCGCTTCATCATCCACCACCAGCAGCAACGGGCTATGTTCGGGCATCGGCTTCACCTCTTGCCTGGAGAAGCCGGGCCACGGCTTCCAGAAGCGATTCATGACGGATGGGCTTGCCGAGATAGGCATCGCAACCGGCGGCGAGGATGCACTCTTCGTCCCCTTTCATGGCCAGGGCCGTCAGGGCCATGATGGGGATCCCCCGCGTCGCAGGATCCTCCTTGAGGAGGCGGGTGGCGGCGAGTCCGTCCATGCCGGGCAGATGGATATCCATGAGGATGAGGTCGGGATGCTCGCTACGCGCCAGGGCGATCCCCTGTTCCGCGTCTGCGGCGGGCGAAACCGCATAACCCGCCTTGCTCAGGATGATCTCCACCAACTTGCGGTTGACCGCATTGTCCTCGACAATCACGATCCTCTTGGGCAAGGTGCTCCTCCCTAGGCAGAACCGGAGCGGGACAGGGCGCGGCGCACTTCGCCGAGGAAGCGATCGCGCTGAAAACCGGCTTTTTCCATGATGTGCAGAATATAGCCGTTGAGGCGGCGGCGATCCTCGGGCGTAACCACCTTGGCCGTCAATACCAGGACCGGAATGGCGGCCGTGGCCGGGCGGGCCTGCAGGGCTTCCACCACATCAAAGCCGTTGAAGTCCGGCATCATCAAATCGAGAAGAATGAGATTGGGGTGAAAATGTTGGGCCATGGCCACCGCGTCCCGACCCCCATAGGCACTGAGCACTTCGTAACCGCCACTGTTCAGTTGTCGACGCAGGATTTCCACCGCCCGCGCCTCGTCATCCACCACGAGCACGATGGGGCGCTGCTGCCTCGTCACGACAAAGCCTAGGTTTTGCAAGACTTCCTTCAGGCGTTCCGCTTCCACCGGTTTTTGCAGGACCTGTACGCTGCCCAGGGAAAAACCGGATCCCTGCCGCGGGTCGATACTGGTGATCACCACCGGGATGGCGGCCAAAAGCCCTTCCTGACGCTGGGCGGCCAGAAAATCCCAGCCGTCCAAACCCGGCAGATTCATCTCCAGGACGATGAGGTCCGGACCTTCCTCCCGAGCCATTTCCAGACCGCCCTTGACCTCGCGGGCCCGCCGCACGCGAAAGCCGTCGTCCCGCAAATACCCCTCCAGGAGGGTCGCCGCCGCATCGTCACTCTCCACCACCAAAGCCAAGCGCTCCGTTTTGGCTGAGGAGATGGTCTCCCCAGGGCCTGGCTGCGGCGGGACGGCCTCATCCCGCCAGGGCAGCCAGACATGGAAAGTGGAGCCTTCAGCCAGGGTGCTTTCCACCGTCACCAGACCGCCGTGAAGCTCCGCCAGGCGCTTGACCAGGGAAAGGCCCAGACCGGTGCCTTCATAACGGCGGGCCAGGCCGCTATCCGCCTGGACGAAGGGCTGGAAAAGGCGCTCCAGATCCTCGCCAGCGATGCCGATACCTGTATCCGCCACACTGATTTCCAGCCACACGGGAAAGGCCGCATATTCCGGCCCCGCCAGTCCGCTGTGCCGACGCCCCCGCAGAATGACCCGACCACCGTCGGGAGTGAACTTCACGGCGTTGGACAGGAGGTTGTAAAGGATCTGCTTGGTCTTGCGCAGATCCACATAAATGGGCGGCAAATCCGGCTCCACCTCGACGCCAAGCCGGATCTGGTGGGCGGCGGCTTTTTCCCGGACGATCCCCAAGGAGCTTTGCAGCAAATCGTTGAGATCGGTCGCATCCAACTCCAGCCTCATCATCCCCGCCTCTACCTTGGAGAGGTCCAGAATATCGTTGATGAGGGAGAGGAGGTGTTGGCCGCTCTCGAAGATGTCCTTGGCAGCATCGCCCTGTTCGGGGCGAAGTTCGCCCATGACGCCGTCCTTCAACAGCTCCGAAAAACCGATGATGGCATTGAGGGGTGTCCGCAGTTCATGGGACATGTTGGCCAGGAAATCCGATTTGGCCTGATCCGCCATCCGTAGTAGCTGATTTTTCTGCAGCAACTCCTCACTGCGGACGCGCAGTTCGGCCGCCATGATCTTCTGATTTTCTTTCTGGGCGAAATCGTTCAGGGCAGCCCCCAGTTCCATGGAGAGCTTCTCGAGGAAAGCGATCTTTCTTTCACTCAGGGCCTGTAACGAGGCCAGCACCAGCACGCCGAAACGGTGCTCCTGATAGCGGATGGGCACCATCACGATCTCCACCGGCTGAAACCGGCACACGCCGGCCTCCACCAGAAAGCCCGGGCTGCTGCCGGGCTGCCTGAGACGCTGCAGGTGATCACCCATGGCCGCCTCGCCCAGGACGCCTTCCCCCCGCTGGAAGCCGGATGCCAACTGCGTATCGGTGCCCCGGTGCGCCTCCAGAAGGAAGCGACCCTGCCACTCGTCATAACGATAAAAAGCGGAAACCGGGAAAGGGTGATTCTCCGCCAAAATGCCCAGCACCTGCCGCAGGATCTCCGCCAACTCCAGGCCGGAACCACTGAAGAGAGTCATGATCTGCCCTTGGCTGCTTTCGATGTGCAGGGCTTCCTCCAAAACGCTTTCCGCCTCGCGGCGCTCGCGCATCTCCTCCCGGATCCGCCAAAAGAAACCCGCCAGCAAAGCGATCAGCAGGATGGCGGTGGCCCCAATCACCCACAAGGCCACCCCACCGGCCCTCTGGGCAGCCTCGGTGCGCGCCTTGAGCAGGCCGCTTTCCGTCGCATGCATTTCCTCGACCAGGTCATGCACCGCTGCCATCTCGGTGACCCCCGTTCCCGCCCGCAACAGGGTCTGTGCCGCCGGAAGTCCATGCTGCCCGTAGGCGGCGAGAACGCTGTTGAGGATTTGCAGGCGTCTTTGTACCTGCTGCTGCAACTCCACGGCCCTGCGCTCCTCCAGCGGATTGTCCGTCACCTTCGCCGGCAAATCCCCCAGAACCGTCTGCAAGTGCTGGATGGCGCCCTGGCGCTGTTGAAGATAGAAGGGGTTGGCGGTGAGGAGATAACCGCGCTGCGCCGTCTCCGCTTCATTGATCAGGGCCCAGCTACGATCCAAACCGCGCAACACCGCCTGGGTATGTTCCACCCAACGGGAGGCGCGCACATAATCCGCCGCCGTGCGGAAGGCCAGGATCCCCACCAGGAGCAGCGCCAGAATAGCCAAGCCGAAGCCCAGGAGGATCTTCTTTTCCGTAGAAAATTTTGAATCCATAATAATAGCTTATAGTTCATATTTTCCCCCTCTGCCGTAACAGCGCTCCTTCAGGTACAATGGCGGCAAAAATCCCGTAGTGCAGGAGTTGCCGTGAAAGATTTTGTCGCCAAACCCCTCCGCAATGCCCTGACCGGCCTCGTTCAAGCCGGAAAGATCAAGGCCCTTCCCGAGCGTCTCGACTTCGACCGTCCCAAGCAGGCGGAGCATGGCCATCTGGCCTCCAATGTGGCCTTGACGCTGGCCAAGGCCGAAGGACGCAAGCCACGGGAGCTGGCCGCGGAGATCGTCGCCGCCCTGCCGGCGTCGGAGTGGATTGCGCGCTGCGAGATCGCCGGGCCGGGTTTCATCAATTTCTTCCTCCAGCCCGCCGCTTTCCATGCGGCGATCCGCAATGCCCGCCATCATCGGGACCAGTTCGGCGCGGCGCGCATCGGTGCCGGCGAAAAGGTGCAACTGGAATTCGTCTCCGCCAACCCCACCGGCCCCCTGCACGTCGGCCACGGCCGTGGCGCCGCCTACGGGGCGAGTTTGGCCAATCTCCTGCGCTTTACCGGCTTCGACGTCCACTGCGAATATTATGTCAACGATGCCGGCCGCCAGATGGACATCCTCGCCGCCAGCGTCTATCTGCGTTATCTGGAGGAACTGGGCGTCGCCCTGCCCTGCGCCTTCCCGGAGAATGCCTATCGCGGTGACTATGTACGCGCCATTGCCGTGCACCTGCGCGATCGTGAGGGAGATCGTCTGCAGCGCCCCGCCGGCACCCTCGTCGGGCTGGCCAACACGGCCGATCCCGAAGCCGCCATGGACGCCCTCATCGCTCGCATCAAGGCCGCACTGGGCCCGGATTACCGCATTCTGCACAGCGCCGGCCTGGATGAGATCCTCGCCGACATTCGCGATGACCTCACCGCCTTCGGCGTCCACTATGATCGCTGGTACTCCGAGCGCAGCCTCATGGACAAGGGGGCGGTAGCCACCGCAGTGGAGCGCCTCCAGGCCGATGGTCATTGCTATACCCAGGACGGCGCCCTGTGGTTCCGTGCCACGGCCTTTGGCGACGACAAGGATCGGGTGCTGCTCCGCGACAACGGCGCCTATACCTATTTCGCCTCCGATGTGGCCTATCACGCCGAAAAGTTCGCCCGCGGCTTCACTCGCGTCATCGATATGTGGGGTGCCGACCACCACGGCTATATCACCCGGGTACGGGCCGCCCTACGCGCCCTGGGCCTGGACGACAATCGTCTGGAGGTCCTCCTGGTCCAGTTCGCCATCCTCTACCGGGGACAGGAAAAGATCTCCATGTCCACGCGCGCCGGAGAATTCGTGACCCTGCGCGCTCTACGCGAGGAAGTGGGCAATGACGCGGCGCGCTTTTTCTACGTCCTGCGCCGTGCCGACCAACACCTCGACTTCGATCTGGAACTGGCCAAACGCCATTCCGAAGAGAACCCCGTCTATTACATCCAGTACGCCCACGCCCGGGTCTACTCCCTGCTGCGCCAGGCCGATGAGCGCGGCTTGAGCCGGCCGCCGGTGGATGTGGACCTCAGCCTCCTCAGGGAAGACCGGGAATTGGGCCTGGCGGACCTCCTCTGGCGTTTTCCCGAAAGCATCGTGCAGGCGTCAAGAGATCGCGAACCCCACCAGATTGCCTTTTACCTACGGGAGCTGGCTGCGGCCTTCCATACCTATTACAACGCCACGCGCATCCTCGTCGAGGAAGATCCCTTGCGCCACGCCCGCCTCGCCCTCTGTACCGCGGTGGCCATCACCATTGCCAACGGCCTGCGCCTCCTTGGGGTGTCGGCACCGGAGCAGATGTAAGGACCCATGCGCGACTACAAACGCCACACCAGCCGGCCTGTCCCATCCGAACCGGAGCGCCCGGAAGCGGCGGTGGAGACGGAAGCCGGATCCCAACGGCGGCCGCGCCTCTGGCCATGGCTGTCTCTTGGCATGCTCATTGCCGCAGTTGCCGTCGGCTGGGTGATCCATAGCCATCCGCGGCAGCCGGTCCAGACAGCGCAACACGCCATTACCCAGCGCCCGGTCGTCCCTGCCAGCACTACAGGGGTCCCTGCAGCCGTAGCCTCCGCATCCGCGCCGAGTGCCGTAACGGCCTCTCCCCCCCTGGCGGCGGCCACCAGCGCGGCGGCATCCCCCGTCAGTGCCGCCACCAGCAGCAGTGAGTTCACCTTTTATCAGATCCTGCCCAAAATGCAGGTGGATATTCCATCCGACATCCTCGGCAGCGGACCGGGCATCCCCAGCAGCGCGACGACCAGCACTGCCGCCGCAGCAAATCAGCCCGTCACCATTCAGGTGGGATCCTTTCACAACCGCGCCGAAGCCGTGGTCCTCCGCGACCGCCTCGCCCTCCTCGGCGTCTTCACCACCCTGCAAAGCGCCGAACTACCGCCGCATACCGAAGTATTCCGGCTGCGCACGGCCACCTATAATTCCCTGGCCGCTGCTCAGCCCGCCCTCGCCAAGATCCGCAGCCTCGGCATCGCCCCTCTCCTGATGGGGGCAACGGCGGCCATCGCCGGCGCCGCTGCCGTCAGCGGCAACACCGTCAGCGGCCCTGGGCCAGTCCCTCCAGGGCATTAACGGCGACAACGGGTGTGGCACTGCCCGCCAGCACCTGCTGCAGACCGGGCAGATAATAATTCACCGTTTCCACGGCATTGAGCAGATAGGGGCGCAGCAGGGCGGTACTGACTACGCCCGCAGGCGCTTGCACGGCGCTCTTGAAATTGAGTTCGCCATCCTCCAGATCCAGCTCGAAATTCCCCAGGGGCAGTCCATAGTTGGCGCGGGTGAGGTACTCCGCAACGGCCATCCGCTGCGCTGGCGCCATGCCCAGCTTTTGCGGGCGGACATAAAAGAGCAAGCGATCACGCTCGCTGTGGTAATGGCAAAAAATATCCACCACTCCATTGGGCAAACGTAGGGCACAACTGATCACCGGTACGTCGGGCAACTGGGCAGCGTCCCAACCCAGTTCGTTGAATAGATCCTGGGCAACCGTCAAATGCGTCATGGTAGGCTTCCTTGGTGCAAAAATGCCTCAGCGAGGCGAAGAAAGGCGGCTTGATCCAGGGTCTCGGCGCGGCAGCCCGGATCGATGGCCAGTGAGCGCAGGGTATCAGCGGCAACGATCCCCCGCAGGTTATTGGCAATGGTCTTGCGCCGCTGGGCAAAAGCCATCGCCACCACTTGCGCAAAGGCCGGGCGCAAGGCCGCGGGCACCCGTGCAGGGCGGTGCGGAATGAGGCGCAGGAAGGCCGAGTCCACCTTCGGTACCGGGAAAAAATTGCCCGGCGCCACCGTAAACAGCGATTCCACGGCACAACTGGCCTGGATCATCACCGACAAACGCCCATAGGCCTTGCTCCCGGGCGCCGCCACGATGCGCTCTACCACCTCCTTTTGCAGCATGAAGTGCATGTCGCGGAGGGCGTCGGCCTGGTCCAGCAGGTGAAAAATCAGCGGCGTGGCAATGTTGTAGGGCAGGTTGCCGACGACCCGCAAGACTTGCTCCCGCCCTCCGGCCAGTGCCGCGAAATCAAAGCTCAGGGCATTGGCATGGTGCACGTGCAGGGCGCCGGACCCGTCCAGGGCGCGGAGCCCCGCCAGCAGGTCCCGATCCAGTTCCACCACATCCAGCCGGGACAGTCTTTGCAGCAGGCCCCGGGTCAGCGCCCCGCGGCCTGGCCCGATCTCCACCACGAGGTCTTCGGTCTGCGGCGCGATGGCGGCAATGATGCGTTGCACCACCTGCGGCTGCACCAGAAAATTCTGCCCAAAACGCTTTTTGGCACGGGGCAGGGAGGCCTCTTGCATGGTCAACGGTCCTTCATGATATAGTCCATCAACGCCTTATTGGCGCCACCACCGGAAAGTCTATGCACCTTGTGCTGCGTCTTGACGTCGGCGGCCAGCCCATGGCCTGGGAAACCTGGGAAGAAGCCGCTGCCCACTATGTCCGTGGCAATGTTGCCTGGACCTTGGGAGATCCTTTTTTTACCGCGCACGGAGGCATATCCCGGCGCAATGGGATTCCGTCCCTCCTCGACATCCATCCCCTCATCGCGGTGCGCGGTCGCCACCAGGGCAAGATCCGTCCACCCGCCTTGTCCAACCATACCCTCTTCCACCGCGATCGCCATCTGTGTCTCTACTGCGGCAAACATTACCCCGTTCGCGATTTGACCCGCGACCACGTCATGCCCCTGTCCCGGCGGGGCAAGGATGTCTGGACCAATGTCGTCGCCGCCTGTCGCTGGTGCAATAGCCGCAAGGACAACCGCACCCCCGAAGAGGCCAAGATGCCGCTGCTGGCCGTCCCCTTCACCCCCACCTGGGCGGAATATCTGCTGCTCAGCAACCGGCGCATCCTGGCCGACCAGATGGACTTCCTGCGCGCACAGGTGCCGGAGCGCTCCCGTCTGGCCTAGCAGGCCTGTCGCGCCCAGGGCAAAAAATCCTAGCCGCAGGCTGCGGCGCGCCGATTCCGGACGATCTCGACGGCCATGTCCACGGCGCGCAGAAGGCTGCCATGATCGGCCCGCCCGCTGCCGGCAATATCCAGAGCGGTACCGTGATCGACACTGGTGCGTACCACCGGCAAACCGAGGGTGATATTCACGGCCTCGCCAAAGGCATGATACTTGAGCACCGGCAGGCCTTGGTCATGATACATGGCCAGCACCGCATCGGCGTCTTCCAGGTGATGGGGCGTAAAGATGCTGTCCGCCGGCCACGGCCCGCTGATGCTCAGGCCCTCCTGCTGCAGGCTGCGGATGAGGGGCGCGATGACCTCCTCTTCCTCATGCCCCAGATGCCCGCCTTCGCCGGCATGGGGATTGAGCCCCGCCACCAGGATGCGCGGCGCGGCAATGGCAAAATCTTCCTGCAGCGAGCGGTGCAGCACCCGCAGGGTCGTCTCCAGGGTGTCGGGGCGAATGGCGGCCGCCACCCGGGACAAGGGGAGATGGGTGGTCGCCAGAGCGACGCGCAGGCCGCGGCCGGCCAGGAGCATGACCACCTGGGCAACGCCGCAGTGTTCCGCGAGATACTCCGTATGCCCGGTGAAAGGGATACCGGCATCGTTGATGATCCCCTTGTGCAGTGGCGCCGTGACCATGGCATCGGCCTGGCCCGAGCGCAGCAGGTGCAGGGCCCTGTCCAGGGTCTGCAAAACCGCCGCCGCATTGGCAGGGTCCAGGTGCCCAGGGCGGCAGGGTCGGGCCAAGGGCACGTCCAGGCAATAAAGAGTCCCTTTTTTCGGGGCCGGCCAGAGGTCGTCCTCATGCCAGCGCTCCAGCCCCACGGCAAGGCCGAGCAAGGCGGCGCGGCTACGCAAACAATGATAATCTCCCACCAGGAGCACCGGCGCCGGCAGGGGGTGCTGACCCAGGAGCAAGGCGATTTCCGGCCCGATACCGGCGGGCTCGCCGACGGTCAGCACGACGCGCGGGGCCGATTTCATGACGAAGCCGGCACTACCGGCAGCACTTCGACGATGCCCTCCGGCCCCTGCACCCGTTGGGGGATCTGCAGGACGCGCACGCGCAGGAAGCGATCCCGGATATCCAGTTCGAGGATGTCATCCGCTGCCACCACGCTGGCCGCCTTGGCCACATGCCCATTGATCCGCACACAGCCGGCAGCACAGATCTCCTTGGCCAGCGTCCGGCGCTTGATGAGTCGCGACATCTTGAGAAAGAGATCCAGGCGCATCAGGCAGTGGCGGCGCGCAGACTCGGGTCGAGGATTTCCACATAGGCGCCGTCGCGGATGCGCCGCTGCCATTCTTCCATGCGCTCGCGCACCATGCGATTGTAAAGCTGCATGCGCGCCGCCGCCATGACCTGCTGTTCGCCCACGGGCACCTGGCGCTGCCCCTGCGATTGCAGGAGATAAATGCCGTCGGCGGTGCGGATGGGGTCGCTGACGGAATTGGGGGCGAGGGAGAGCAAGGTACGCTCCAGCACATCGGGCAGTTGACCCGGTGCCACCCAGCCCAGTTCCCCCTCCTTGGCCGCTGTGGCCGGGTCCTGGCTGTAGCTGCGGGCCAGCTCGCCAAAGCGCGTCCCCCCCTCCAGCGCCCGCTGGATGTCGCGGGCGCGCGCCTCCGCCTCCTGCAATTGCAGGCCATTGCCGGCACGCAGGAAAATCACGGCCGCCTTCACCTCCGTCACCGTCGGCGCCTCGTGCTTCACATCGAGGACCTTGAAGATATGAAAACCCGTGGGACCGGGAATGATGGGACTGATTTCACCAGCCTTCACCTGCAACAGGATCTGGGCGATGGAAGGCGGCAACTCACCCGCCTTCACCCAGCCCAGACGCCCGCCCTGGAGGGCATCGCGGCCATTGCTGACTTCCGTGGCCAAACGGGTAAAGCTAGCCCCCGCCACCAGTTGCTCGCGGATCTTTTCGGCCTGCTGGCGTGCCGCGCTCACGGCGTCGGGTGTGGGGTTGTTGGGGAGGGCAATGAAAATCTGCTGCAGATCGAAGCTCAGACCCCCAATTTCCTTGAGCTGACTGGCAAAGGTCTTGACCTCATCCGGACTGACATGCACCCGACTTTCCACCTCCTGCTGCGTGAGGCGATCCACCAGAATGCGGTTTTCCAGGTCCGCGGTAAAGGTCTCCCAGGACTGACCCTGATTGATGAGGGCCTGGCGCAATTGATCAGGGGTGAGGTTGTTGGCCCGCGCGAGATTGGCAACGGCCTGATCGAGGGTCGCCTTGTCCACCTGGATACCTGCCCGATGGGCGATCTGCAGTTCGACATCCTGCAAGATCATCTGCTGCAGGACTTGGCGGCGGAGGACATCCTCGGGCGGCACTTGCCCAGGGTCCTGGCTCTGCAGGCGGGCACGAATGGCCTCTACCCGCTGCGCAAGCTGCATGGAGGTGATGATCTCGTCATTGACCACCGCCACCACCTTGTCCAGGGTTTCCAGGTTGCCGGGGAGGGGTGTGACCTGGGGCGTCTGACTGGAAGTCGCCGAAAAGGTCCGCACCGCCGCCTGGGGCGCCGGGGCAACGAGCGTGTCGCGATTGAGGAAAGGGGCTTCGGCCCAGCAAAAGCTCGGGGCCGTCAGCAGCGCGAGGCTAAGGGTAGCCAGGATTGGGCGGCGAGGTAAAAGCATCAAAACTCCATGCTGGCGCCCGGCACGTATTGGCCGAGCAGGCTTTGCGAGGCGTTGCCGAGGCTCGTAAGGCCGCGCAGCAAAATCTCAAAATAGACGGCGTTATTGGACTGACCGCCCAAAAGTATCTGGTGATACACCACCACACGGGCGGCCCAACAACCCCCATCATAGCCGATCCCCAGCAACTGCTCCAGAGGCTTTCTATCCCTGACGTCATACTGGTAACTGGCCAGGGCCTGCCAGTGCGGCGCCACCGGCCACGCGGCGGAGATGCCCGCCTGATCCACAAAATTCTGGGTGTAGCGATAGTCGAGATTGATCACGCGATTGCGCCCCGGCAACCACTGCGCCCGCAAGTTGAGACGCTCGAAACGCTGCCAGCGCGAGGCCACCTGCGTGCTGGCCAGGAAATTGAGGTCGCGCAAAGGCGCAAAGACTCCTTCGAGGAAATAACTGGACTGCTGGGCCTGCGGTACCACATTACCCGCAAGGTTGATCTGGCTGCTGTTGAAGTAGCGGATCTGACCGATGGATCCCTGCCAGAGTTGGCGCCCGGCGGGGGTCAGCCAGGTCCCCGTCAGACCCAGCGCCAGCAGATTGGCCGCGTTGATCCGGTCATTGCCGGTATACAGGAAATTATCCTGGAAGATCATGGGGAAATTCTGAAAGGGCTGGCTGGCGTCAAAGATGGGGATATTGCTCTGATCCCTGGTGGGGATATAAAGGTACTTGAACATGGGCTGGAGCAATGCGGTGCTGCCGTCCGCGCCGTAACGCACGAAATTCAGCCCACCCTTGAGACTCAGGGCCGGCAGAGTGCGGTTGATCACCCGCGAAAACAGCGGGTTATTGCGCTGGAGCTGATAGCGGCTGTAATAAAGCCGTGCCTGGGGCTCCAAGAAGCCCCAGCCGCTGCTGAAACGCCAGCCCACCGTGGGCGTAAGGTCCAGGCGCTGGCCGATAGGCCCGGTGGCGGCACTGAAATAATCGAAACTGCTCCGCCAGTCGAAATAACCGTTTTTCCCCAAACGCCAATAACCATCGGCGAAAATATGGGGGAGTTCGGCATAGGGGGCAATACTGTTTGGCACCAGTTCCTGATAGCCCTGCAGACTGATACCGGCGTTGATATGGGTGCTATTATAATACACTCCGCCCATGGAACTAATGTACGGCGCATTGCCGATACCCCCCGCAAAATTACTTCCAAAGCCCGATATCCCACTAAAATCCGAGAGGAAATTGGCGTAACTGACCCGGTTATAATTGACGGCGGCACTAAAGCCATGGCCGAGATTCTGATTGTGCTGCCAGGAGACAGCCCAGAGGGTATTGCGGGTGAGCTGATCGTTGGGGAGAAGATCCAGAAACAGGGTGCCACTATAATTGGGCTCCAGATAACGAAACTGGTTTTGCAGCATGGCGCCACGCTTGGTGAAATAATTGGCGGTCAGGGTATCGTCCATATTGGGCGCGATATTGAAGTAATAAGGGATACCCAGGGAGAATCCGTTAATGGTCGAGTTGCCAAAACTCGGCGCCAGAAAGCCCGAATGCCGCTCCAAGGGAAAACTGAAGCGTGGCAGCCAGAATACCGGCACCCCCAAGGCATCGATGCGGGTGTTGTAAGTCGTGACCTCGCCGCTATTCTGGTTGAGGTCGAGGCGGCTCGTCCACAATTCCCAGGCCGGCCTTGCCCCGTTACAGGTGGTGTAACAGGCTTCGTTGAGACGGTAGACCCCCTTGGCCAGCTCCCGCCCCTGGGCGGCGTGGCCATGGCCGTTCTGGGCCGGCAGCAGGTAGCGCGGCTGGATCACGATACCCTGGTTGGCCTGCAGATGGATGGTGGCCTTCGGCGCGGCCGTGAGCAGACCGGGACTGACCATGCGCACATGGCCTTCGGCAATGATCTCGTCCCTGGCCTGATCATAATGCACGGTGTCGGCATAAACGCGGCGATCCCCATAGAGCACCTCCACATCGCCGCTGGCCGTCCAGTGACCGCTACCCAGGCCCTGTACCTGATCGGCATAGAGCGTGACCGGCCCCTGTTCCGTCGCCGCGTGGGCGAGGAGCGGCCAGCAAATGGCCGCAAGGATGGCCAGACGCGACCGCGCCGGGCGCCGGGCCTTGGCGCCGAGGCGGGCGGTGTCTGTTTGCAGCTTTCCCAAAGGACTTTTCATAGGGGCCTAAAATCGCACAGAATGCTTTTATGTCGCAATCGCATCCTGCATCTTTTTTTTCCCCGCCCAATCCCGGCGAGCGCCGCGCCGCGCAACGGCACGGCTGGCTGCGCGCCCAGGGCCTCGATTTCGCCCGGGCGGAAGCCATCCCCGGCGATGCCAGCGGCCGCCACTACTGGCGGCTGCCGGCAGAGGGTCTGATCCTCATGGATGCAGCGCCGCCGGAAGACCCCTTGCCCTTTTTACGCGTGCAGCGGCGTTTCCTGCTGCTCGGTCTGCGCGTACCGCGGATGCATGGGGTGGATCTGGGCCAGGGCTTTCTGCTGCTGGAGGATCTCGGCAACCGTGATCTCAAGGCCGCCCTGGATGCCGGGGAAGATGCCGACACCTGGATGACCCGAGCCATGACGGTCATTCTTGATCTGCAGGCCGGCAGCCGCCGGCAGTACCCGCGCCCGCCCCTGCCGTCTTTCGATGCCGCCCATATCGGCACCGAACTGTCCCTCTTTCGCGACTGGTATCTGGGACGCCACCTGGGTCTCGCCCTGGGGCCGGAAACCCAAACGCGCCTCCAGGCATGCTTCGCGCAGCTTACGGCCAATGCCCTCAAGGAACCGCAAGTCTGGGTCCACCGTGATTTTCACGCCCGCAATCTCATCTGTCTGGCGGGCGGCGGATTGGGCATCCTCGATTTCCAGGACGCCGTGCGGGGGCCCATCTCTTACGACCTCGCCTCCCTGCTCTGGGATCGCTACTGGGATTGGGGCGCCGAGCGACGCCAGGATTGGGCCGTCCAGTTCCATCAGGCGGCACAGAGGCGCGGTCTGGCTCTGCCGGGACGGGCGGATTTTCTGCGCGACCTGGGCCGCATGGGGCTGCAGCGCAACCTCAAGATCCTCGGCATCTTCTGCCGTCTCGCCTACCGCGATGGCAAAGAGGAATATCTCCGATTCCTGCCCCGCTTCTGGGCCTATGTCCGGGAGGCCATGGCGGCAGACCCGGAACTTTGCCGCTATCAGGCCGATTTCGCCCCGTGGACACCATCGCCATGCGGGCCATGATCCTGGCTGCAGGTCGCGGCGAACGCCTGCGCCCGCTGACGGACCACACCCCCAAGCCGCTGCTGGAGGTGGGTGGCAAAGCCCTCATCGTCCATCACCTGGAGGCGCTGGCAGCGGCGGGCATTCGCGAGGTGGTCATCAATATCGGTCATCTCGGCGGCGCCATCGTGGCCGCCCTGGGCGACAACCATGGCGCTTGCCGCATCCATTACAGCGACGAGGGCGACGGGATATTGGAAACCGGCGGCGCCATCGTCCACGCCCTCCCCCTCCTCGGCGATGGGCCCTTTCTCCTGGTCAACGCCGACATCTTCACCGATTTCCCCTGGGCATCCCTCCTGCAAAGCGATGACCGCCCCGCCCATCTTGTCCTCGTGCCCAATCCGCCCCAGCACCCGCAGGGCGACTTCGCCCTCAGCGGCACGCGAGTGGCTTTAGATGCGGAACACCGCCATACTTACGCAGGGATCGCCCGCCTGCACACGGACCTCTTCCATGCCTACCCGGCGCTGCGCGCGCCGCTGGCCCCCTGGCTGCGCCAATGGATCGCGGCAGGACAGGTCAGCGGCAGCCTATATCGCGGGAACTGGCTGGATGTGGGCACGGCAGAACGCCTGCAGGCGGCGCGTGCCTTGTACACGGAGAAATAAACGTCATGGCCTTTGACCCGGAAGCAGTCCACAGCGCAGTCACTCTCGACCCGGCCACCCGGCAGACATTGCGGACGCAGTGGTGCAGCCTCATGGAACTGGCGGTATGGGGCGAGATCAGGAGCAGCCAGATCGGGCTGCTCCCCAAGCTGCGCAAGCGGGTGCTGGACCTCGGCGAGAAATTGCGCTCCTATGCCGGCGACCGGCGCTGGATCCCGCACCCGCGCGAGCAGATCAAAAATGCCCTCAGCGGCAGCCTGCAGGCCCGGGATGCCCTGGACAAGGTGGCAGAGCTGATCCCGGGGGTGGATAGCGGCAGCGAGCGCGACGCCTTCCGCACCGGCTGGGACGCCCTGCGCCATACCCTGGAGGCGGATATCGGTCCGCGCGAGGCGCGCTTGGTCAGCCTGCTCGATGGTCAGTATCAAGAGGAAGTGTAGGAAAAATCATGAAAATCATTTACGCGCTCGTCATTATTGGCGCCCTCGCCGTTATTGCCGCCCTGGTCTGGTGGGGAAGGGAAGAAGAAGGGACCGTCGTCAACGATCAGTCCGTGCATTGGTATCAGGCGCACCCCGACGCCTTGGCGGCGGAGAATCTCAAATGCTGGAAACTGATCAGAGCAGCATCCTTTGCGGATGTGGACCAAGTGATGGCCGCCCATCCCCACTGCAAGGTCGTCTACCAGGCTATCGAACTGCAGGATCGGGAGGGAGAACAGTGAGCGCATTCCCCGGCGACGCACGCAGTTCCCCGACAAGCGCAGAATCGCTCTGCCGGCTGGGGCGGGAAGTGCTGCGCCTGGAAGCCGCCGCGGTGGCCGCCCTGGAGGCCCGCATTGACGGGCATTTTGCCCATGCCTGCGAAATCCTCCTTGCCTGCCC
The DNA here is from genome assembly GCA_021794385.1 of Pseudomonadota bacterium. Lineage (GTDB taxonomy): Bacteria > Pseudomonadota > Gammaproteobacteria > Acidithiobacillales > Acidithiobacillaceae > Acidithiobacillus_B. The sequence continues at coordinate 47,677 of JAJYQY010000086.1, forward strand.
GGGACGCATCGTGGTGAGCGGCATGGGCAAGTCGGGCATTATCGCCAAAAAGATCGCCGCCACCCTGGCCAGCACCGGCAGTCCCGCCCTCTTCCTCCATCCGGCCGAGGGCAGCCATGGCGATCTCGGTATGCTTACCCGCCAGGACTGCCTCCTGGTCCTGTCCAATTCCGGCGAGACTGCGGAACTGCTGGCCATCCTGCCGGTGGTCAAACGCCTGGGCGTCCCCCTGCTTGCCATGACCGGCAATCCCCAGTCCACCCTGGCGCGGGTCGCCGATTGCCACCTCGACTGCTCCGTGGAACGCGAGGCCTGCCCCCTCAACCTCGCCCCCACCGCCTCCACCACCGCCACCCTCGCCATGGGCGACGCCCTGGCCATGGCGCTCCTGCAGGCCCGCGGTTTCTCCGCCGACGACTTCGCCCTCTCCCATCCCGGCGGCAGCCTGGGCAAACGGCTGCTGCTGCGGGTCCGGGATCTCATGCATTGCGACACGGCCCTGCCCAAGGTCGCGCCCGCCACCCCCCTGCGCGAGGCGGTGCTGGAAATCAGCGGCAAAGGGCTGGGGATGACCGCCGTATGTGATGACCAGGACCGGATCCTCGGCATCTTTACCGACGGGGATCTGCGCCGCGCCCTGAGCCGGGAACATGATCTCTGGGATCGGCCCATGGCCGAACTGGCCCACCCGCACCCGCGGACCATCGACCCCGACGCCCTGGCGGCCGAGGCCCTGGCCATGATGGAAAAACATCGCATCGGTGCGCTGCTGGTGGCAGGCAGCGACGGCCGCTTGCTGGGCGCATTGAACATGCATGATCTCCTGCGTGCAGGCATCGTATGAAGGAGCAACCCATGGCCGAAACCAGTCCGGAAGTCCTCGCCGCAGGCCGCCGGATCCGCCTCCTGATCCTCGATGTGGACGGCGTACTCACCGACGGCCGTCTCACCCTGGATGCCCAGGGCGATGAAACCAAGACCTTCCATGTGCGCGACGGTCACGGCATCAAGCTGCTCCAGGCCCGGGGCATGGAGGTGGCCATCATCACTGCCCGCCACTCCCCAGCCTTGGCCCACCGCGCCCACGAACTGGGTATTCATCGCGTCTACCAGGGCTATCAGGACAAGTGTCTGGCCTACACCGAACTCAAGATCGCCCTGGGGCTGGAGGATGAAGCGGTCGCCTATATGGGCGATGACCTGCTGGACCTCCCCATCCTCATTCGCGCCGGTCTGGCGGCCGCCCCTGCGGATGCCCATGCCGAAGTCCTGAAACATGTCCACTGGCACAGCCGCCTGGGCGGCGGCTGGGGCGCCGTGCGCGAACTCTGCGATCTTCTGCTGCAGGCGCAGGGCCACTGGTCCCCCGTCCTGCAGAGCTATCTGGATCGCGGACCGCGATGAGAGTTATGCGCCTGCCCTCGCCGGGCTTCCTCCTCCTCAGCCTGGGACTGGCCGCCGCAGTCTGGTTCTCGTGGCCCAAGCACCCCTTGCCGCTGCCCCACATCGACTGGCATGGCCAGATCCGCCGCGGCGACCAAGCCGCCGAAGATGTGATCATGCGTCAATACACGGCAGCGGGCGCCCTGGACCTGCTGGCCACGGCACAAACGGCCTGGCATGACCCGGAAAATCACGAAACGATGCTCCGCGGCATCACGGTGCAGCGTTTTCGTGCCAACGGGACCATGCATCTGCAGGCCGAGCATGGTCAGATGGATGATCGCAGCCGACTGTTGACCCTCTGGGGGCACGTCATCGCCAGCATGCCCCCGGATACCCGGCTCCTCACCGAGAGGGTGCATTACGACCCGCGAACGGGCATCATCACTACCCGGCAGGCGGTGCGCCTGGAGCGCGGCGCCAACTGGATAACGGGAGTGGGCCTCTGGGCCTCGGTAAAGGCGGAGCAAATGAACATCCTCCATGACGTGCAGGGCGTCTATGCGCCATAAGGGCTTATTTTTCCTTGTGATCATCTGCGCCACGGCCACTGCCTGGGCAGCGCAGACAGCGCCGGTGGCCGGGGGTCTGGGCAAAGGTCCCGTCCATATCAGCGCCGATAGCCTGCATGCCGAAAACCAGCCGCGCCAGCAGGCGATTTATACCGGCAATGTGATCATGACCCAGGGCGATGTGATCATCCACGCCCAAACCCTGACCATCGACGCCGCCCAAGGCAAGATCCAGAAGGCCACGGCCATCGGCAGCCCCGTCACCTTCACCATGTCCAGCGCCCAGCGCCACGGCTACGGCAACACCCTCGTCTACCTGCCCGACAGCGCCGAGGTCATCCTCACCGGCAACGCCCATCTCTGGCAGGAGAAGAACGAGGTCAGCGGCGAGCGCATCGTGTATTTCCTGCAGAATCAGCAGACCCAGGTGACCGCTACCCCCGGGCAGCGCGTTCAGTCCGTGTTCTATCCGGCGGCGGCCAATCGCTCCGCAAACGGCAACGGTAAGAAGCCATGAGCGACAGGCTGGTGGCCCAGGGACTGGAAAAGGGCTATCGCCGCCGCACCGTCGTGCGCGATGTCTCCCTGGAGGTGAGGGCGGGCGAAGTAGTCGGCCTGCTCGGACCCAACGGCGCCGGCAAAACCACCACCTTTTACATGATTGTGGGGCTGGTGCGCCCGGATCGCGGCCACATCCTTCTCCATGATCGCGACATCACCACCCTGCCCATGCACCGGCGGGCGCGTATGGGGCTGGGTTATCTGCCCCAGGAACCCTCGGTTTTCCGGCAAATGAGTGCCGCCGACAATATCCTCGCGGTCCTGGAAACGCTCCCCCTCGACAGAGTGGAGCGGGCAGAGCATCTGGAACGCCTCCTCAGTGAACTGCACCTGCAGGCCCTGCGCGATACCAAGGGGCACAGCCTCTCGGGCGGGGAACGGCGGCGCGTGGAGATTGCCCGGGCCTTGGCCCTCGAACCCCGTTTCATACTCCTGGACGAGCCCTTTGCCGGCATTGATCCCATTTCGGTCCTGGAGATCCAGCGTCTGATCCAGGATTTACGGGATCGCGGCATCGGTATCCTCATTACCGATCACAATGTGCGCGAAACTCTCGGGATCTGTGAACGCGCTTACATCCTCCATGATGGCATGGTCCTCACCGCCGGCAGCCCGCAGGAGATTGTCAATGACGCCATGGTGCGTAAAGTCTATTTGGGAGATCAGTTCCATATCTAAGTTGAAGAGATCATGAAGCAAGGCCTAGAACTCAAGCTCGGCCAACATCTGGCCATGACCCCCCAACTGCAACAGGCCATTCGCCTGCTGCAGCTTTCTACAGTGGATCTGCAACAGGAAATCCAGAGCATGCTGGAGAGCAACCCGCTGCTGGACGAGGATGCCGGCGAGGAAGGGACCGGCAGTGGCGCCGTGGAGCCGGGCACCGTCATGGATCAGGACCGGCAGATCGACCTCTCGGCCGACACCCCGCTCCCCGAAGAACTGCCCCTCGATAGCCAGTGGGACGACGTATTCGACCTCGGCCTCCCGGCGACGGCTGCCGTCCCCGACGAAGATCTCCCCGATTTCGAATCCCGCAACAGCAGCCCCCAAAGCCTCCAGGATTACCTGCGCTGGCAGGCCGATATGACCCATTTCACCAGCAGCGAACGCAATATTGCCGAAGTCATCATCGACTCCATTGATGAACGAGGCTATCTCGGCACCGATCTGGGTGAGATGGCAACATTACTCGATGTCGGTGAAGAGCAAATCCGTGCGGTGCTGCAGCAGATCCAGCAATTCGACCCCCCCGGGGTGGCGGCGCGCGACCTCAGTGAGTGTCTGGCCCTGCAATTGCAATTATTGGCCGACAGCGATGCCAGCGCCGCCCTCGCCCTGCGTATCGTCCGGGAGCATCTCCCGACCCTGGGCCGCCATGATTACGCCCGACTCTGCCAGGTCCTCGGCGTCGATGAAACCGCCCTGCGCCCCGCCCTTGCCCTCATTGCCTCCCTCAACCCCAAGCCGGGGGAGAACATTGGCGGCGAAAGCACCGAGTACGTCATCCCCGATGTCATCGTTCGCCGGGTGGGCACGCGGCTGCGCGTCGAACTCAACCCCGAGGCCATGCCGCGCTTGCGCATCAACCGTCATTATGCCGACATGGCCGGCGGCAAGGACGCCACCCACAAATATATCCAGGATCACCTCAACGAGGCGCGCTGGTTCATCAAGAGTCTGCAAAGCCGCCAGGAAACCGTGCTCAAGGTGGCCAACGCCATTGTCGAGCGGCAGAAAGACTTCTTCGAGCATGGCCCGGAATCCATGCGCCCCATGGTTCTGCGCCACATCGCCGAAGCGGTGGAGATGCACGAATCCACGGTCTCGCGGGTCACCAACCAGAAATACATGATCACTCCCCGCGGGCTCTTCGAATTCAAGTATTTTTTTTCCAGCCACGTCAGCACCGATAGTGGCGGTTCCGCCTCGGCCACCGCCATCCGCGCCCTCATCATCAAATTCATCCAGGCCGAAGACCCGCGCCATCCCCTGAGTGATGCGGAGATTGCCAAGATCCTCGCCGATCAGGGGGTGCAGATTGCCCGGCGCACCGTGGCCAAGTATCGTGAAGGGGAAAATCTTCCCCCTGCCAGCCAGCGCCGGCATCTGTGAAGTCCATGCGCGAGAGAGGCTGCATGAAACGAGCGAAGGCGATACACTGAGCATTCCAGCCCCTGGCAGGAACGGGGACGACCACGTCATCACCACCATTGCGAGGAAGGAATCATGCAACTCACCATCACCGGCCAACACCTGGACCTCACCGACGCCCTCAAAAGTTTTGTCACCGAAAAACTGGGGCGTGTCGATCACTATTTCGATCATGTCATCGACGGCCACGTCGTGCTCAAATACACGGCCCACGAAAAACTCCCCAATGCCGCAGAAGTAACGGTGCATGCCCCCGGTCGTACCTTTCATGCCGAGAGCGAGGACCAGGATATGTATGCGGCCATCGACTTGCTCGCCGCCAAGCTGGAGGTCCAGGTGCGCAACCACAAGGAGAAACTGACCGACCGGCGTAACCATCATCAGGCACCGCTCGCGGCGGCCGCCGAGACGGACTGACCGCCGTCATGGCAGCCCTTGAGATCCCGGTGACGGCCATTCGTCTCGATGCGCCAGTGCGCACCGGTGCCGAGGCGCTGGCCGCCCTAGCCGAACTCCTGGCACCCGTTGCGGGACGCCCCGCAGCACAGATAGCCCAGGCGCTGCAGGAGCGGGAAAGACAGGGTTCCACGGGCATTGGTCATGGCGTGGCGCTGCCCCATGCCCGCCTGGAAGGCATCACGGAGGTGGTCATAGCCGCCCTGCGCAGCGCCAAGGGCCTGCCCTTTGCCGCGCCCGATGGCGAGGATGTGCAATTGCTCATTGCCGTCCTCGTCCCCAGGAACGCGCCCACCATCCATCTCGAAACCCTTTCCGCCCTCGCCGCCCGTCTGGCTGATGCCGGGCTCCGGGAAAGGCTGCGCAGTACCGGCGATGCCGCCGATTTTCAGCAACAGTTGACGGGCGTGCCTGTGGGGTGATGCCAATGTCGTCCCCGCTGTCGCCATGGCCCGGCCAGGGGGACGCCCTCCCGCCGTCGGGCGGGAGGGGGAGGCAGCATGTCGCTGCAACCCCTTGAGCGCCGGATTACGCTGCGCACGCTCTATCATGCCATGCGTTCGGATCTGCGCTGGCACTGGCTACAGGGTCAAGAGTTGGGTGAGCGATTCCTCAGCGGCGACCCCTGGGCCGACCAGGACGCCGGCGGCGCCGCTTTAGTCGGCTTTTTCAATTTTATCCGCCCTCATGCCATCCAGGTGCTGGGACGGACCGAACTGACCTACCTGGAACAAAGCGGCGAAGATATCGATCAATTTTTCCCCCCGGCGCTCCTGGCCCTGGTCATCGGCGAGAGACAGCCGGTGCCGAACCTCCTCCTGGAGCAACTCCGGCAAAGGAATGTCGCCCTCTTCGTCACCCATCTCGGAGCCCGGCATGTGCTCTCGCGTCTGCAGCATTACCTATATCGCATCCTGGCAGCACGGCAACTGGTCCATGGCGTGCTGGTGGATGTCCTCGGCCTCGGCATCCTCCTGCAGGGTGAAGCCGGCATCGGCAAAAGCGAACTGGCCCTGGAACTGGTGAGCCGTGGTCATCGTCTCATTGCCGACGACAGCGTGCTTTGCATTCGCACCGCACCCGACGTGATCAGCGGCGAATGTCCGCCGCCCCTGCGCAACTTCCTCGAAGTGCGGGGCCTGGGGATCATCAATATTCGCGACCTCTTTGGCGCCGCGGCCATCGCCCGCTCCAAACGGGTACGCCTGGTGGTGGAGATCAAGCGTATGGATGACACGGAAATGGCGGACATGGACCGTCTGCAAGGCGCTGTCGGCCACCTCGACATCCTCGACGTCCTGCTACCCCTGCTGCGTCTGCCCGTGACGCCGGCACGCAATCTCGCCGTGCTGGTGGAAGCCGCGGCGCGCAGCCAGTATCTCAAGGAGTCCGGCGTCGATATGCTGGCCGATTTTGATGCCCAGGTACGGCGCGCCGCCGCGGAGGAATGAATGGAAGGACGGGATTTCATCATCGTCAGTGGGCTCTCCGGATCGGGCAAGTCCACCGTTCTCCAGGCCCTCGAAGACCAGGGCTACTATTGCGTGGACAACCTCCCCGCCACCCTTCTCGCCGACTTTGGCGCAGAGCTTACCCGGCGCGGTGAAAAGCCGATGCTGGCCGCCGTCAGCATCGATGTGCGCAACCGCGAATTTCTCACCGCCCTGCCCGCCGCCCTCGCAACCCTGCGCAGCCGCCACGGCCTGCGTCCGCGCATCCTCTTTCTGGAGGCCGACGAGGCCACCCTGATTCGCCGCTACAGTGAAACCCGCCGCCGCCATCCCCTCACCGATGCCGGCAGCGGCGAGTTGAGTCCCGCGGGGGCGCTGGTGACGGTACTTCGCCGGGAGCGGGAGATGGTCCAGCCCCTCCTGAACGTCGCGGACAAGCGCCTCGACACCTCGCAGATCAACACCCACCAGTTGCGCCTACGCGTCCAGGCCTGGAGCCTCGCCTCCCGCCATTACGGCGGTCTGGTCCTGCTCCTGCAGTCCTTCGCCTTCAAGAACGGCGTTCCCCTGGATTCCGACTTCGTCTTCGATCTGCGCGCCCTGCCCAACCCCCATTATGATCCCGCCCTGCGCCCGCTCACCGGCCGCGATGCCGCCGTTCGCGCCTTTCTCGATGGCGCCCCCGGCGTAGCGGCGGCCCACGATTCCCTGCGCCTTTTTCTGCAATCCTGGCTGGCGCCCTTTGCCGAGGAGCATCGCAACTACGTCACCGTCTCTCTGGGCTGTACCGGCGGCCAGCACCGCAGCGTGTATATGGTCGAGGCCTTGAGCCGGGATCTGGCCGAGGAAGGTCGGCGCCTGCTGGTACAGCATCGCGAGTTGGGTATCACGGAGGCGCGGCCATGATCGGCCTGCTGCTCCTCACCCATGACGGAATCGGCCAGGCCTTTATGGCCGCCATAACCCACATCTTCGGCAGCACTCCAGCGGCCCTGAGAGTTCTCGAAATCCTCCCTGATCAAGGACTGGAAGAGAGCCGCTGGCGCCTCCGTCAAGCCCTGGAGAGCCTGGATGAAGGGGACGGGGTGCTGGTCCTCACCGACCTTTTCGGCGCCACCCCCAGCAATCTCCTGTTGACGGTCCTGCGCCCCGGCCGGGTAGAGGCCGTAAGCGGACTCAACCTCCCTATGCTGCTGCGCGCCCTGTCCCGCCGCGCGGAAGGCCTGACTGCCGCCCGGGAAGGCGCCCTGGACGGGGCGCATCAGGGGATCGTGGACCTCACCGCCCATGCCGCCAAGCACTGAGCTGATCACAGCCGGTGGCCCATCTGCGACAGTCGCGCTATGCTCTTTCTGCATCCCCTTGACGCTGAAAACGGCAAAATCATCCCAGCAACTGCCGAATCCCGGTGGAAACAAAGAGGCAAGCCCAGTGACCGTGCGCGTGGAATTACAGATCATCAACCAGCTTGGCCTGCATGCCCGGGCTTCGGCCAAATTTGTCAGTCTGGCCTCGCGCTTCCCCTGCGCGGTCTGGCTGGAACGCAACGGCCAACGGGTGAACGGCAAGAGCATCATGGGCGTCATGACCCTTGCCGCCGCCCAGGGCAGCACCCTGACCCTGGAAACGGATGGTCCCCAGGAAGGGGAATGCGCTACGGCCCTGCTGGATCTGGCCGCCAATCGTTTTGGAGAAGCAGCGTGAGCTTCGAACTTGCCGGTATCGGCGCGTCGGCGGGCATTGCCATAGGTCCCGCCCTGGTCCTGGAGCCGGCCACCCTGGATATTCCCGAATATCGTATCGAGGCCAAGGCCGTCGAGGCGGAAAGTGCGCGGCTGCGGGCCGCCCTAGCCACCGCCCGTGACGAGCTGCTGCTGGTGCGCGATGCCATCCCCAGCGACGCCCCCCAGGAAACCCGGCTTTTCATTGACGCCCACCTCCTCATGCTGGACGACCCTGCCTTGCGGGAGCGGCCCCTGCGCGCCATCCGCGAGGAGGGTCGCAATGCCGCCTGGGCCATCCACCATGAACGGGAGCGTCTCCTGGAAATCTTTGACCGCATGGAAGATGCCTACCTGCGCGCCAAGCGCGACGACATCATCCAGGTCACCGAACGGGTCCTGCGTCAACTCCTCGGCGGCAAGCCGCCCCTCGCCCACACCGGTGAAGGGCATATCATCGTGGCCGAAGACCTCAGTCCCGCCGACACGGTACTCATGAAACGCGACCGTGTCCTTGCCTGCGTCACGGATTTTGGCGGCTCCACCTCCCATACGGCCATCATCGCCAGGAGCCTCGGACTGCCTGCTGTGGTCGGCACCCACCTGGGCACCCGCCTGCTGCGGAGTGGCGATACGATCATTGTCGATGGCGATCAGGGCATCCTGCTGGTTGATCCGGATACCACCATGCTGCGGGAATATCAGGCACTGCAAAAACGCCGGCAACGCCGCCGTCACCTGCTCGAAGAGTTGCGCGATCTGCCCGCCACCACGGTCGATGGGACACGGGTCCGCCTGCGCGCCAACATCGAGCTACCCGACGATCGGGATTTCGTGCACCGGGTCAACGCCGAAGGGGTAGGCCTCTATCGCAGCGAATTCCTCTTCATGAACCGTCCCGAGGCCCCCGACGAGGAGGAGCAATTCAATGCCTTTGCCGAGGTCGTCAGCGCCATGCGCGGCGAACCCGTAACGATCCGCTCCCTGGACATCGGCGCCGATAAGAGCCTGCGCAGCGAAGGCATGGAAGAAAACACGGCGGTCAACCCGGCCCTCGGCCTGCGCGGTCTGCGCCTTTGTCTGCGCCGTCCCGAATGGTTTCGTCCGCACCTGCGCGCCATCCTCCGCGCCTCTGCCCTGGGGCCCGTTTGCCTCATGCTCCCCATGCTGACCAGCATGGGCGAACTCCGCCAGGCCAAGGCTCTCGTGCGCGTCCTGCAACAGGAATTGTGCGCGGAAGGATTGCCCTTTGATCTGCAGATGCCCCTGGGCATCATGGTAGAAGTCCCCGCCGTCGCCATGGCCGCCGCACACTTCGCCCGCGAGGCCGATTTTTTCTCCATCGGTACCAACGACCTCATCCAGTACGCCCTGGCGGTGGATCGTGGCGACGACGACGTCAACGACCTCTTCGACCCCCTCCATGCCGGGGTCCTGGCCATGATCCGCAACACCATCGTCGCCGGCCACGCCGCCGGCATCCCCGTGGCCATGTGCGGAGAAATGGCCGGCAACTCCGCTTATACGGAACTCCTGCTCGGGCTGGGTCTGCGCGAATTCAGCATGTATCCGGGAGCCATACCCGAGGTCAAGGAGATCATCCGCCGCACCCGCATCGACCATGCCGAAGCCTTGGCCCAGGCCCTGCTGGCGGGTGACCGGGGGGCCCTGGAAGCGCGTCGGGAAGACTGACATGCGCAACCATCCGACCTTCGTGGCAGCCCTCCTGCCGCTACCAGCCGCCGCCAGGCTATGGCCTCCCATGAACCTGAAAACGGCAGTTGGCGGAGGTGTTTTGCCGCGACTTCGGCCCAAGCCGTCGTTGTTCTTGGCAAAAGCCCGCGCCCGGCAGGCGAACTGTCTGAGCCCGCAGGGCGAGTTTTCGCCTGCCGGCGGGATGAGCCGTAGAACAACAGGCGCGGGCCGCCGGAGCAAAAAACACCTGCGCCAACCGCCGGAGCTAGGATGAAAATCGCCGGCTGGCGGTCGATCGGTCTTTTCACCCTTGCCGTGGCCCTCGTCGGTGCTCTCGCCGTGGGCATCTGGTGGCAGCAGGACGGCCCGCGCTATCTCCTCGAAAGGATCCTCTCCAGCCGGCTCGTCCAGCCGGTCCGGCTGGCCCATAACCCGCAGTTCTCCGCCACCACCCGGGCCCTGCAGATCAGCTTGCCGGGGCTGCGCATCGGCCCGGCGGCAAGGCCCTGTTTTGCCGCGTCCCGACTCACCCTGACCCTGGCTGCACGCCCCCTCCTGGCAGGGCAGATACAGATCCGGAAATTATCCATGGAAAGACCGCAACTCCGCCTGCCCTGCCCCAGCCCAGGGGGAGGCTCCTCCTCCGGCGCTCTGATCTGGCCCGCCAGCGTGAGCATTGACGACGGTACCATCCTCTGGCAACCGGCAGGCCAATCCCCCATCACCATCAGCCGGCTTCAGGCCAGGATCCCGGCTGCCGGACAGGCCATGATCCAGGGTCACTGGCAATGGCAAAAAAAGACGGGGACGGTGGAAATGAACGCCAGCGGCGGCCCCTTCCTTGGCTCGATCCTGCACTGGCAGGACCTCCGTATCAGCGCGGACAGCGAGCCCGGACAGGGGGCCCATGCCCGGATCGCCATTGCGCAACTTGATCTCGACCGGGGACGCCTGAGCCTCCCCCAGCTTGTGGCCAGCCTGCATTGGCACGGACAGACGGCCCAAGTCCGCGCCACAGCCGTTGCCGCCAATCTGCGCGCCGGATCCCTGCAGATCGGTGACTGGCAAATGGACATGGGCCGCTACGGGCAGATGGGAGGACAACTGGAAAAAGGCCAACAAAAACCTCTGCAAGGCAGCATGACCTTCCATGCCGATCTGCACGACCTGCCGCAACTCGCCCACAACTGGGGTATCCACTTCCCCACCCTGCGCGACCCCAACGCCCTGCAAACGATCTCCTTCCAGGGCCAGGGGCAGGTACGGGACGGCCGCTTCCTGCTCAGCATGAATAACGGTATTCTTGACCAGAGCCACTGGTCCGGACAGATGACCGGGCAATGGCAACCCTGGCAGATCCACCTCAATCTGCAACTCGATCAGCTCGATCTCGGCCAGTATCTACCGCCGCCGGCTCCCGGCAAAGCCATGACCCTGCCGCCCCTGCCGCAACAATGGCCCATCACCGGCCAGATCCACATCGACCAGTTGCGCTGGGGTCAGATCCGCGCCACCGGCCTGCTGATCCGCAGCACTTCCAGCACCAAGTCGTGAGCATGCAGCCCCTTGCCGCCCCCCTCCTGCGCTGGTATGCCAGCCACGGCCGCCATGATCTCCCCTGGCGCCAGACCCGCGACCCCTATCGCCTGTGGCTGGCCGAGATCATGCTCCAGCAAACCCGGGTCGAAACCGTCAAACCCTACTATGCCCGCTTTCTTGCGCATTTCCCCACCTGGCAGGCCCTCGCCGGCGCGCCGCAGGATGAGGTCCTTGCCCTGTGGAGTGGCCTGGGCTACTACGCCCGCGCCCGCAATGCCCAGGTCGCCGCCCGGATCATCATCGAGCAGCACCGGGGGCGCTTTCCCGACACCATGGCCGCCGCCACCGCCCTGCCCGGGGTCGGGCGCAGTACCGCCGCCGCCGTCCTCGCCAGCGCCTACGGCCAAGGCCAGGCCATCCTCGATGCCAACGCCCGCCGCATCCTCATCCGCTACCACGCCATTGCCACCGACCCCCACCAGCAACGCACCCTGCAGATACTCTGGTCCCTGGCCGAAAGCCACACCCCCGCCGCCGCCCACGTTTACAATCAGGCCATCCAGGACCTGGGCGCCCTGTGCTGCACGCCGCGCCGGCCCCTCTGCGGCCAATGCCCCCTCCAGACCGGCTGCCAAGCCCGGCGCCAGGGGTGCAGCGACACCCTCCCCCGGCGCCGGGAACAGTCCCAAAAACCGGAACGCCAGGTCTGGTTCGCCCTCCTCGACGATGGCACTGGCCGCATCCTGCTGGAGAAACAGCCCCAGGAAGGGCTCTGGGGCGGCCTGTGGACACTCCCCCAGTGGCCGCGGGGTGGCGAAACCGCCGCCGTGGCCCTCCAGGCATTCTCCCGGACAGCGGGCCTGTCCCTGCGGCATCACGCCACGGGGCCGGAGCAACGCCACGCCTTCACCCACTTTACCCTCCGTTTCCAATGCATCGAGGCCGTGCTGCAGGGGGCCGAACTGCGCGCACCAGCCCGGGAGCAGCAATGGTGCACCATCGCCCAGACGGCGGAGCGGGGACTCCCTACCCCGGTTCGCCGCCTGCTGGCATTATTCTCTAGCAAAAGAATCGGTTAAACTATGATCCTGAAAATGGCAATTGCCGGGATGTTTTGCCGCGACTTTGCCCCATGGCGTTGTTGTTCTTGGCGAAATCGCGCGCCGGCAGGCGAATTGTTTGAGCCCGTCAGGGCAGTTTAGCCTGCCAGAGGGATGAGCCCTGGAACAACAGGCGTGGGACACCGGAGCAAAAAATATTTCCGCCGACTGCCGAATCTAGGATAAAACAGCTTCGGAGATACGCATGCGCATCCCCGAATGCAAGGCTTCTTACCCGCTGCGGCGGTTTTCACTGAGGATTACGGCATGACGCGTATGGTGCACTGTGTAAAACTGGATCGAGAGGCCGAAGGGCTGGCCATCCCCCCTTATCCCGGCCCCCTGGGCAAACGAATCTATGAGCAGGTTTCCAAGGAAGCCTGGCAGGGCTGGCTCAAACACCAAACCATGCTCATCAACGAGTATCGCCTCTCACCCATCGATCCGAAATCCCGACTGTTCCTCGAAAAACAGATGGAATCCTACTTTTTTGGAGAGGGCGCCCAAACTCCCGAAGGTTACGTCCCCCCCGCCCCCTGAAAGCGGCTGCCCAACCCCCCCTTCTGCCCAAGACGGGGGTATTTTCCGCCATGCCTATGAACTCGCCCCTTTCTCAGCTTGTTGGAGTAAGACGGTTTCCCAGGAGACGGGCATCCAGTGGATAACGATAAACAGCGGAAATGACGCAACGCGCGGCCGCCGGATGCCGCGGGTTGAGTAAGGCGTTATAGGTTTCCGGAACCAGGATACTCGGCACGCGCAGGATGGCCGAGGAAAGCTCCGCCAACCACTTGTCCCCCAACCGTTGGGTCCGGGCCTGATGGCGCAACCCACCGTCGGGAAGCGTAGTGGGGTCCACCGTCTCCATGGGGACATCGTCGGGCACCTCAATCCGAAGCCATTGGAAGGCCTCCGGAATATCCTCCCGATCCAGTTCGAGATGCACCAGCGTTTCCAGCAGCGCGGTGGCTGGATCAGGCGCACAATAAACCACCGGACGGCCGCGCAGCGACCAGCGCCCGGAAGCCCGCAGCCCGCCCAACCCGTCTAACGCGGCGTGGTTACTGATCCGCCACAAAATCACCTCAGGCCGCCATGCCCGAGTCGATGCGGATCAGCCACTCCTCCACCAGGCGCGCCCCGGTCTCAGTCTCCAGGGCCATCAGCGGCGTGCGCCCCCCGAGACCCGATTTCGGCTTCCGCAGCCAGCGCAGCGCTTTGTCTTCGGCCCCAAATACCTGGTGGGCCAACGTGAGGCTACGTAGGACCCGCAACAATCGGTCCGACTCCTCCCGGTTCAAAACACCCAGCGCCCGGCGATGGGACAGTGTGCGCGGGGGGATGACCAGGGCATGGACCTCCGCTTTGGTCAGCCCCAGATCCAGGAGGAGCTGCAGCTTGGCGAGCGGTATCCCGGATTCCGCGAGATCGAGAAAAGCCTCGTCCGCGACCGGGCTAACCCCCAGTAAATCCGCCATGGTCCAGGGTCCGGTCCGCCTTTGAGCAATGGAAACAGCGGTAGTCATCATTGATCTCCTCATGAGGCAGCCTGCCTCTATTATAGCGGCAGACGGCGAGAACGCGACCGAACATCTTCTTCGTCAACAAGCTGAGAATGGTTCATAGCATGTTTTCCGAATGCGCGTCGTTGCCGAACGACAGGCATTTTTCATTTTGAATCATCGCGTTGGGCAGTACAGCATGGCTTTTGTCGTCGGCAAGTGACGAGTCAGTATCCGCATTTCGGCAGCAAATCCCATATATTTAAAAAATATCAACATAATCAATATAGTAAAATATTGGTACAAAATATGCTAAGGAATAGGCGCTGAGAAATCACAGCTCCGCTACAGCGGAATATCGAGCCACTCAATTGAGGAGTTATTTTATGAAGAAGATCGTTGCGCTGACTGCTGCCCTGTCCTTCCTGACCGCTACCGCCGCCTTCGCGGAAGCCCCTGCCACCACCGAAAAGGCCCCTGCGAAGACCATGATGGAACATAAGACCATGATGGAACATAAGGCTATGGAACACAAAGCCATGGAACATAAGGCTATGGAGGAAAAGGCCGAGGGCAAGGCCAAGGAGAAGGCCGAGCACAAGGCTATGGAGAAGAAGGCCCATGGGCACAAGGCCATGGAGAAGAAGGCCGAACCCAAGACCGAAACCCCCGCGCAGTAAATAAAGGCTTCCCTGCGCCGGCATCCCTCTGCCGGGTGCCGGTGTAGTGCCTGCGGCCCGAAGCCCCTGCTTCGGGCCTTTTTCTTGCCGAGACGACGGCCCAACCGGCAGGCCTGCCTAGGCAGGGTGCGTTTCCCAACACCTGGGTCCGGAGGCTCCCTTGCAGATCCCTCGTGCTTTCTCTAGTCTTAAGCATCTTTTGCTGCGGACACGGTGGGCCCATTCCCGCCCCTTTCCCTTCATGGCTCTGCGTCCTAGCTCCATTTCCAAGCTGGTAGTCTTCGGTTTTGGCCTCGCCATCGTGCCACTGGTCCTGGTCATCGTTAGCGTCACCATTTCCATCGCCCATTTTGCCGAACAAGGTCAGACCAGCATCCTCCGCGCCGTGGCCATGAGCAATGCCGCCAATCGCATGACCAATGCGGTACGCTCCATGGAACGCTACGGTCTGCAGTACACGGTCCTGCAGGATCAGGCGCTGCTGGTCCTCTACCAGCAAAGTTACGACGATTACAAAAAGGCCGCAGCGCAATTCACCGCGGCCGCCCCCTCCCAGAGCGAGCGTCAACAACTTGGCAGCCTCGACACCAAGCTTCTGCGCGCCCGCCAACTCCTGCCCATCGTCGCCCTGGAGGGCAACCGCAGCGCCCTGGAAAGCGACTTTAGTCGGGCCGGTACTGCAGCACAGCACCTGCAAACCGCCGTCAACGAAGGCATCAGCACCGAAGTCGGCAAGCTCGGCACCCGCGCCCTCGCCATCAAGCGCATGACCCTGATGGAAGTACTCCTGGTCCTACCCCTGTCCATCACCGTCGCCATCTTCTTCATCGTCCTCATCACCCGGCCCATCCGTCGCCTTGATCAGGCCGTCTCCGGTCTCGGCGACGGCGACCTGGAGACTCCCATCGCCGTCAGCGGTCCCCGGGATATCGCCAGCGTAGGAGAACGGCTGGAATGGCTGCGCACCCGCCTCAATGCCCTGGAGGCCGCCAAGCTCCATTTCCTCCGCCAACTCTCCCATGAGCTCAAAACACCGCTCACCGCCATCCGCGAAGGCGCGGAATTGCTGCAGGAGGACCTCGGCCATGCGCTCGCTGCGGAACAGGAGGAGATTGTGCAGATCGTTCGCGACAATAGCCTCCGCCTGCAGCGACTCATTGAAGATCTGCTCAAATTCAGCCTGGCGGAGGGCCAGGCAGGGGCGGGAATGGCCCAGGCCGTCCCTCTGGTCGCCATCATCGAAGAACTGCTGCAGAGCTACAAACCGAGTTTGCGCAGCCAGTCGCTTCGCCTCGACCTGCGGATGGACCCGGTGAACGTGTGGGGACATCGGGACCGACTGCGCACGATTTGCGACAATCTCTTGTCCAATGCGGTGAAGTTCTCACCGCCAGGGAGTACCATTCACATTCGCCTCTTTGCCGAGGGTGCCAACGCGACCCTCGAAGTCGAGGACGAAGGTCCGGGCGTACCTGTCACCGAACGCGAGAAAATTTTTGATATCATGTATCAGGGTAGCGCCTCCAGCTCCGGAAAAGTGGAAGGCAGCGGTCTGGGCCTGGCGATTGCCAAGGAATATGTACTCAGTTATGGGGGAAGTCTTGAATTGCTCGTCAAAGAATCGTCAGGAGCCTGTTTCCGTGTGGTCCTACCCCTGGCGGAGGGGCCCAATTCCCCTAATCCTGTTGATAGCGCTGGGCGGCTGCGCCACCACGCTGCAAACGCCGGCGCCGAAGACCATCACCCTGGCACCGGGTGAGACCATCATCAAGATCGCGACCCTGGAGGCCATGAAAGCACAGATCGCCGAGATGGAAAAACCGGTGGCAACAACGGCCAGTTGCCGTTCCGCCACGGCCGCGGCCACCAGCCTCGCGCAGCAGTTGGCCGAGGCACGAGCCGGTGATCCGGTTTATCAAAAACTGGAAGCCCGTATCAATGACCTACAAAACCGCCTTGCCCAGTCCCAGCAACGCGAGTCGGATCTACGCAAAAAACTCAACGAGCTGGTACAAATCGAGAAAAATGCGGGCCTGCCCACCAAACGTTAAGGAAAGCATGGACAAAGGCAAAATCTTACTGGTGGACGACGACGCAGACCTTCTGCGCCTCCTCTCCCTGCGCATGAAAAGCGCCGGCTACACGGTGAGCACCGCCGCCAATGGCAGCGAGGCCCTGTCGATCCTGGCGATGGAACATCCGCGTCTGGTCGTCACCGACCTGCGCATGGACCAGATGGATGGAATGGCGCTGCTGGAAGCCATTCGCCGCGATTATCCCACCCTGCCGGTTATCATCCTCACCGCCCACGGTTCCATCCCCGACGCCCTGGTCGCCGCCAATCAAGGTGTCTTTGCCTTTCTCACCAAGCCCTTCGACGGCAAGGACCTCATGGCCCAGGTCGAACGCGCCTTCTCCCTTACCGCCGCCCCCCTGCCCCCCGACGGCAAAAAACGCGCTGACCAGCCCGGCTGGGAGCGCATCCTTACCCGCAGCCCAAAGATGGAGGCGGTCCTGGATCAGGCGCGACTGGTGGCTGCCTCGTCGGCCAGCGTCTTTATTCACGGCGCCAGCGGTACCGGCAAGGAACTCCTGGCCCAAGCCATGCACCAGGCCAGCCCCCGCCGCGACCGGCCTTTTGTCGCCGTCAACTGCGCCGCCTTTCCCGAGCAGTTGCTGGAGTCCGAACTCTTCGGCCACAAAAAAGGCGCCTTCACCGGCGCCGCCACTAGTCATCAGGGTCTGTTCCAGGCTGCCGACGGCGGCACGCTCTTTCTCGACGAGATCGGCGACATGCCCCTCCCGCTCCAAGTCAAACTCCTGCGCGCCCTGCAGGAGCATTGTGTACGGCCGGTGGGGGCGACGGAAAGCATTCCCGTGGACGTGCGCATCATTTCCGCCAGTCACCGGGATCTGGAGCAGGAGATGGCCGCCCGCCGCTTCCGCGATGACCTCTACTACCGCCTCTGCGTCGTCACCCTGGAACTCCCGTCCCTGGCCGAACGCCCCGAAGACATCCCTTTGCTCGCGGAGCATTTTCTGCGCGAGACCGCCAGCAAGAACCGCAAGGAAATCAATGGAATAACCCCAGAAGCCATGGAACTTTTGGTGGCCGCGCCCTGGCCGGGCAATGTCCGGCAACTGGCCAACGTCATCGAACAGGCGGTGGTCCTCTCCACCACCCCGCGCATCGGCGCCCCCCTCATCCGTCACGCCCTGCGCGACAAGGAAGGCGAGGTGCTGCCCCTGGCCGACGCCAAGGGCCGCTTCGAAATGAACTACCTCATTCAGATCATGCGCATGACCCGCGGCAACGTGAGCCAGGCCGCGCAACTGGCGCAGCGTAATCGTACCGAGTTTTACCGCCTGCTGCGCCGCTACCACCTCGATCCTGCCGCCTTCAAGGAAAGCGGCGGGGACGACGAGGAATAAGGTCAGGGATCTTTGGGGCAGCGCCTCCCGGAGAGGCGCGGAAACCGTAGGAGCGGCCCATGGCCGCGACCCAAACCCGTTGGTAAGGAAATGCGCCTGATTACCAAGGCCGGGTCGCGGCCATGGGCCGCTCCTACGATAGGATACGGGGACCGCGGGTCGTTGTTTCCCGCACCTGTTAGAATGGCCGCTGGCGCGGTGTCTTTTTGCCGCGCCGAACCCGGGATCAGGCCGGCAGCAGGAAAGCCGGTGCCACCTGCGCGGCACGGTGCAGGTCGGCATGATAATAACGATTGCCCGTAAAGGCCCGGGCATCAGTCTCCCGGAAGGCATCGAGGTCAAGCCCCTTGCGCCCCAGGGTGGCACTCCACCAACCGGACGGATAGCTGAATTGCGGAAAGTAAACGCTATTCACCGCCGCAAAGCCCGCTTCGGCCATGCGTGCCTGGCACTGACGAATGAGGTCGGCATGGAGGAGCGGCGACTCACTCTGGCCGACAAGCACACCTTTCTCCCCCAGCGCCCGATGACAGGCCCGATAAAATTCCGTGGAGAAAAGACCCGCCGCCGGTCCCACCGGGTCCGTCGAATCCACAATAATGACGTCATACCGGCCGGCTTCGGCCTTCTCCACCCAGGCAATGCCGTCGGTAAAGTGGAAATGTGCGCGCCGGTCATGATTCTTCTCGCAGAGCAGCGGGAAAAAACGCTCCGCCACCCGGGTCACCCGCTCGTCCAATTCCACCATCACCGCCTCTTCCACCTCGGGATGGCGCAGGACCTCGCGCAAGGTGCCGCAGTCACCGCCGCCAATGATCAACACCCGGCGCGGGGCGGGGTGGGTGAAGAGTGCCGGGTGACTCATCATCTCGTGATAGAGAAAATTGTCCCGATCCGTGACCATCACCAGGCCGTCCAGGGTCATCAGCGTACCAAAGCTCTCCGTGGCAAAGATCTCGATGCGTTGAAAGGGGCTTTGTTCGCGATGGAGCACCTCGCGAATCTTCAGACTGAGGGCTGCGCCATGCTCTTCGTAGCGCTCGGTGTACCAAAGTTCAGTGCTCATGGGCTTCTCTCATGGAAAGGGCGGGATGGGCATCGATCTCGACTCCCTGGCGGATTGTGCAGAAGAATAGGCATAAAGAAAAGGCGGACCAGAACGGGCCGCCTTCTTGCCTGAGCAAAAACTTCAGGCGCTTAACATGGGCACCGGCTTGACGCGTACCTCATGCGCCGGCACACCCATCATCTCCACCTGACCGCGCTTCATTTCCATGGTGGAAACCTGCCCGGCACCAAAGGCTTCCTTGAGGTAGCTCAAGGCGTCCTCCGGCTGGATGATGTCGCCGCAGGTGAAGACATCCACCGCGGCATAGCCGTATTCCGGCCAAGTGTGAATGGCCAGATGCGATTCGGCGACGATGACGGCGCCGCTCACCCCATAAGGGGAAAAATGATGAAAGGTTTGCGTCACGATCGTGCACCCGGCGCGGCGAGCCGCTTCGAGCATGGCATCCGTAACAATATCCACATCAGACAAGGTACTGGAGTCGCAGTGATAAAAATCTGCGACGATTTGATGTCCCAATGAGCGCATGAGTGCCCCCCCTAACAAGTCAAAAGGTTAAGAAGCAGCTCCCGTGCACCCCCAGACAGTACTTGGTTCTTATGCCCTACCTTGCCGGAACGTGGCGATGCCGTGCGTTCCGAGTCGTTCGAGGACTTACCCCCTTGTAGCTGCTATCGGTGCCGTGGAAACAGAGAGCGAACTATACACGCATAGGTCCAGGATGCAAGCAGTTTTTCCCTTGGGAGGCGGGGCTCCCGGATGGCGGCCAAAATCCGAATGCCCGGCTAAAGTGCTAGTAGATTCACCGCGTTCCGGAGCACATCCGCATCTTCCCCCCCATTTCCAATCCGACGCGCAAAGGGGATAGGACCGCCATAAAGAGGGATGGATGAAGGAGAAGGCTGGCCCACAACCGACCGATCGGTTTATACTGGCGCCCTGTCTGCCCAGCTTGGAGCCTGCATGGCCGCCGAGGCCCTTGTCGAAACGCAAGATCTATACTTCTCCCGCGGTCGCCGCGCCGTCCTGGCCGGGGTGGATCTGCGCATCCCGCGGCGCGCCATCGTCTCGGTCATGGGCGCCAGCGGCGGCGGCAAGACCACCTTGCTCAATCTCATTGCGGGTAGCCTGGCCCCCACCCGCGGACGGGTCATGGTCGCCGGGCAGGAACCCACCAAAATCAACAAAAACGCTCTCTACCAACTGCGTAGCCGCATGGGCATGCTGTTCCAACATAGTGCCCTGTTCACCGACCTCTCCGTCTTCGAGAACGTGGCCTTCCCCTTACGCCGCCATTTTCCATTGCCCGATAGCATATTGCGCAAACTGGTCCTGATGAAGCTGGAGGCCGTCGGTCTGCGCGGCGCGGCGGGTCTCATGCCGGCGGAGCTCTCGGGTGGAATGGCGCGGCGGGTGGCCCTGGCCCGTACCGTGATCATGGACCCCCAGTTGATCCTCTATGACGAGCCCTTTACGGGCCTTGACCCCATCAGCATCGGCATCATTGCGACCTTGATCAAGCGTCTCAATGCCGCGCTCGGCGCCACCTCGATCATCGTCAGCCACGATGTCCACGAAACCTTCTCCATTGCCGACTACGGCTATATCCTGGCGGGCGGCCGGATCATTGCCGAGGGCACCCCCCAGACCCTCCACGACAGCCCTTCGGAACTGGCCCAACAATTCCTTTCCGGCAACCCTGATGGACCGGTACCCTTCCATTATCCCGCGCCCTGCGATTATGATCGCGCCCTGGAAAGTGACGCCGTTGCCGGAGAGGAGCGCTGACCCCTTGGCTGTCTTTGATTTCATTCCCAATCTAGGGAATCGCGTGCTCGCCACGGTGCCCCGTTTGGGCACGGCCACCCGCTTTCTGATGCTGGGCTTGGCGGCCATCTTCAGCCGCCATTTCAGCTTCCGCCAGTTGCTGCGCCAGGTCTACGGCCTCGGCGTCCTGTCTCTGGCCCTGATGATCGTTGCGGCCTTTTTCACCGGCATGGTCCTGGCCTTTCAGGGCTATTATGCCCTGGTGCGCTTTGGCGCCACCTCGGCCCTGGGTACCCTGGTCGCCCTCTCCCTCTTGCGCGAACTGGGACCGGTGCTGACGGCGCTGCTCTTTGCCGGACGGGCGGGATCGGCCCTGACCGCCGAGATCGGCTCTATGAAGGCCACGGAGCAGCTCAGCGCCATGGATATGATGGCCGTCAATCCCTTGGCCTGGGTGGTGGCCCCGCGGCTGTGGGCCGGCATCATCGTGGTGCCCATCCTCTGCGTCATTTTTGATCTGGTGGGCGTTTGGGGCGGCTATCTCATCGCCGTTCCCCTGCTGGGCGTCGATGGCGGCACTTTCTGGGCGCAAATGCAGTCCAATGTAACCTTCAGCGGCGATATCATGAACGGCCTGTTCAAGGCCCTGTGTTTTGGTCTGGTGGTCACCTGGATCGCCGCCTGGCAGGGCTATGCGGCCCAGCCCACCGCCGAGGGTGTGGGCAGCGCCACCACCCGTAGCGTGGTCACGGCATCGCTGGCGGTACTGGGCCTCGACTTTATTCTCACTGCATTGTTATTCAAGTAAACTGTGGAGATCGGCATGGAAAGACGGGCAGTGGACTGGTGGGTGGGCCTTTTCGTGCTTCTCGGCATTGCGGCGCTGGTGGTGCTGGCCACCCGGGTGGGCAATCTGTCGGGCTTCGCCTTCAGCAACGGCTACACCCTGAGCGCAAACTTCAGCAATGTGGGCAGCCTCAAGGTGCGCAGCCCGGTCAAAATAGGCGGCGTCAGCGTCGGCGAGGTGACGCAGATTCGCGTCGATCCCAAAACCTTCATGGCCAAGGTCACCATGCGCATCGACCCCCAGCTCAAGCTGCCGGTGGACACCGGCGCCTCCATCTATACCGAAGGCTTGTTGGGTGAACAATTCATCGCCTTGCAACCCGGCGGGCTGCCGCAAGACCTCAAACCCGGGGGCACCATCACCATGACCCAGAGTGCCGTCAACCTCGACCAGCTCATTGGCCAGATGATTTTCAGCAAGGCCTCTAGTGGCAAATAAGGAGCCCATGATGCGTCATTTACGTTTCTTTTCCCTCCTCTGGCTCATCCTGATGGCCGGGACCGCACCAGCCCGGGCCGACGCCGGCGCTGCCCCCGTCCAGGTGGTGGAACATCTGACCAATCAGGTGCTCCAGGTCCTGCAGAGCAACCAGGGCAAGCCCCTCACCCCGGCCATCAAGGCGAAAATAGCCGACATCGTCCTGCCGCACATGGATTTCATGACCATGTCCCAGTACGTCATGGCTCAATACTGGCGGCAGATGACACCGGCGCAGCAGCAGGAATTCGTGCGTCTGTTCAAAGACCTCCTGGTACGCACCTACACCAACTCCCTGAACCATTATCATGGCCAGACGGTGCGCATCACCGGCAGTCAGCAGATCTCCCAGAACCCGCCGGTGGCGCAGGTGAACATGGTCATTCGCCAGAATGGCGGGGGCCCGGACATCCCCGTCATCTATGCGCTGCTCAACACCGGCAAGGAATGGAAGATCTACAATGCCTACATCGACGGCGTGAGCATGGTCCTGAACTATCGCCAGAGCTTTGGCCAGATCGCCTCCAGCCGCGGCATACCGGCCCTGCTGCAAGACATGCAGCGTAAGGATCGTGGGGCGGACACCAGCATTACGGAGGAGGCGCGCTCTTGAGCACCACCTCCCGCTGGGAGGCGCGCCCCGTCGATGGCGCGCAATGGCTCTTTCTCCAGGGGGACTGGCGGGTAGCCGAGCTCGCCCCGGCCCTGCGGGCAATACAGAGCGCACACCCCTCCCGGGACTGGCAGGATATTTCCCTCGCCGGGCTGGAAGGGGCCGACAGCAGTACCTTGGCCCTGCTGCTGGAATGGACCCAGGAAGCCCACCGCCAGGGCCAGTCCCTGCGCATCCATGCAGCATCTGCAGCACTCCTGGACCTGGCGCGCCTCTACCGCCTCGATACCCTGCTCCAGTTCCATCCATGAGCCCGCCTCCCGCCGTATGGGTATCGGGCCTACGCAAGGCCTACGCCTCTCATCTCGCGTTGGCGGGAGTGGATCTGGCCATTCCGGAAGGCGAGTTTTTTGGTTTGCTCGGCCCCAACGGTGCCGGCAAATCCACCCTCATCAACATCCTCGCCGGCATGGTCCAGCGCTCCAGCGGCCGTGCCGAGATATTCGGCTTCGACGTGGAAAGGGATTATCGGCGCAGCCGGCAAATGCTGGGGGTGGTTCCCCAGGAACTGGCCTATGACCCGTTTTTTACGGTGCGGGAATTTTTACGCCTGCAGTCCGGATATTTCGGTCTACGCCGTAATGACGACTGGATCGACGAACTCATGGCCGAACTCGATCTCACCGACAAGGCCAATGCCAACCTGCGCAGCCTGTCGGGGGGCATGAAGCGGCGCGTGCTCATTGCCCAGGCCCTCGTGCACCGCCCGCCCGTGGTCGTCCTCGACGAACCCACCGCCGGCGTCGATGTGGAGCTGCGTCAGGGCCTCTGGCGTTTCATGCGCCGCTACAACCGGGAAGGCCATACCGTCATTCTCACCACCCATTACCTGGAAGAAGCCGAGGAGCTATGCAGCCGCATCGGCATCCTGCAAAGGGGGCGGCTGATCGCCCTGGACGCCAAGGATCATCTCCTGGCCCGCTTCACCTGGCGGGTATTGACCGTCACCTTCGACAAGGATCCAGGACCGCTACCGGAAACGCTGGCGGGTTTTCTCAGCGGGGCGGGCGAAAACACCCTGGTACTACGCCTCGACCAGAGCCGTCATAGCCTCAGCTCGGTGCTGGCCGCGCTCCAGGATCTGCCGGCACAGATCCTGGATCTGCACGTGCAGGAACCCGATCTGGAAGATGCCTTCACCGACATCTTGGGAAACGTGGGGATAGAGCAGCCGTGAACGAGCCGACCCGTAGCACTCACAGCTTACCCGCCCATCCCCGGATACCCCCCTCATCGGGGTTTCGTTTCACCCCCACCTGGACCCTGTTCTACAAGGAGGTCTTGCGCTTTGGCAAGGTCTGGCTGCAGACCGTGGCTGCCCCCCTGGTGACCACGCTGCTGTATCTGGTGGTCTTTGGCCATGCCCTGGGAGGCCGGGTCTCGGTCTATCCGGGGGTGAGTTATACCGCCTTTATCGTGCCGGGCCTGATGATGATGTCGGTGCTCCAGAACGCCTTTGCCAACAGCTCCTCCAGCCTGATCCAGGCCAAGGTGACGGGTAATATCGTTTTTCTCCTGCTCAGTCCGCTCGGCCCCAGCGAGATTTTCGTGGCCATGACTGCGGCATCCATCGTGCGCGGCGTGGTGGTCGGCTTCGCCATCCTCATTCTGGCCCTCTTTTATCTGCAGCTCCCCATTATCCACCCCCTGTGGGTCTTGGTCTTCACCCTGCTGGGCGCGGGTGGTATGGGGGCCTTGGGCCTGATCGCCGGCCTCTGGGCAGAGAAATTCGATCAGATTGCCGGCTTCCAGAACTTTCTGATCATGCCCCTGACCTTCCTCGCCGGCGTTTTCTACTCGGTACGCTCCCTCCCTCCCGCCTGGCAGAAGATTTCCCTGATCAATCCATTTTTCTACGTCATCGACGGTTTTCGTTACGGTTTTTTCGGGCTATCCGACGTCTCGGTGTGGCTGTGTCTGGCGGTGAGCGCTGTCTTTGCCGCTGTCGCCTCCTTCCTTGCCTGGCGACTGTTGCGCAGTGGCTACAAACTGCGCCAGTAAGACCTGCGCCAAGGCGTTGCGGGTCCCCTCCCCTTGCAGTCAGACCGAGCCCAAGGTATAAATTTTCAGCATCGCTCGCTGCCCCATCACAGCGCTGTCATTTTGCGCTACAATGATCCGATGAATGCTCAAATCCTGCAGGAACTCATCGCCAAGCATCTCCCCGAAGCCATCGTCATGGTCAGCGGTGACGACGGGGTGCACTTTGAAGCCGTGGTCGTTACGGCGGCCTTCACCGGCTTGTCACCGGTCAAACAACATCAACTCGTCTATCAAGCCCTGGGCGAGCGCATGCGCGAGGAGATCCACGCCCTTGCGCTCCGCACCATGACGCCGGAGCAGTGGCAGGCATGGCAAGCGGCGCACCCGCACTAAAGCTCCTTTCCCCCTTTTTACCCATAGAGGATTTCCATGGCAACGATTCAGGACATCATCCACGAGCAAATCACCAAGCACCCTATCGTCTTGTACATGAAGGGTAATGCCAAGTTGCCCCAGTGCGGTTTTTCGGCCCGCGCCGTGCAGCTTTTGCAGCAGTCGGGGGCAAAGGACTTCCTCACGGTGGACGTACTCGCCGATCCGCAGATTCGCGATGGGATCAAGCAGGTTTCCAACTGGCCGACCATCCCCCAGCTCTACATCAATGGGGAGTTCATCGGCGGCTCCGACATCATGGGGGACCTCTTCCAGCAGGGTGAACTGCAGAAACTGATCGCCAGCACCCAGGCGGCCGAGGGCTAATCGCTCAGCATGGACCAACTACTCCTGCGTGGTAATGGCCCTCTGCGCGGCGAGTTGCGTATCTCCGGGGCCAAAAATGCGGCTTTGCCTTGTCTCGCGGCCACCCTGCTGGCCCGCGCGCCGGTGCGCATTCGCAATATCCCCCACCTGCGCGATATCACCACCACCCTGGAACTCCTCAGCACCCTGGGGGCACGAATCCTGGTAGACGGTCAGTTGGGCATCGAGGTGGACCCGCGCACGGTGCATTCGCTGGTGGCCCCTTATGAACTGGTTAAGACCATGCGCGCCTCTATCCTCGTCCTGGGCCCCCTGGTGGCGCGCTTCGGCGCCGCCGAGGTGAGCCTGCCGGGAGGCTGCGCCATTGGCAGTCGGCCAGTGAATCTCCACCTCACGGGCCTCCAGGCCCTGGGCGCGGAGATCACTCTCGAAGACGGCTTCGTCAAGGCCAGGGCCAAGCGCCTCAAGGGTGCTCGCATCGTCATGGATATGGTCTCGGTCACCGGTACCGAAAATCTCCTCATGGCCGCCACCTTGGCAGACGGGTATACCACCATCGAGAATGCCGCCTGCGAGCCGGAGGTGGTCGATCTGGCCCGATGTCTCACCGCCATGGGGGCACGCATTGCCGGGGCAGGCAGCTCGGTCATCGAGATCGAGGGTGTGGCGGAACTCCACGGTGCCGAACATTCGGTGCTCCCCGACCGGATCGAAACGGGCACTTATCTGGTGGCCACAGCCATGGCCGGCGGCGACGTGACCCTGAAGCGCACCGACCCGCGCATTCTCGATGCCGTGATGGCCAAGCTGCGGGAAGCGGGGGCGAGGATTGACGAAGGCGAAAACAGCATTCGCATTCGCATGGATCGCCGCCCCGGCGCGGTGGATCTGCGTACCGCGCCCTATCCGGCCTTTCCCACCGACATGCAGGCGCAGTTCATGGCCATGAACTGCATTGCCGAAGGCCGGGGTGTCCTCACCGAGACCATCTTTGAAAACCGCTTCATGCACGTTTCCGAACTGCAGCGGCTCGGGGCGGATATCAGTACCGATGGCAAGGTCGCCGTGGTGCGCGGTGTTCACCGCCTGCGCGGGGCGCCCGTCATGGCCACGGATTTACGGGCCTCGGCCTCGCTGGTCCTGGCCGGCCTGGTGGCCGAGGGGGAGACGCGCATCGATCGCATTTACCACCTCGATCGCGGCTATGAAGTCATTGAAGAAAAATTGAGCGCGTTGGGAGCGGACATCCGGCGTATTTCCGGTGAACGGAGTGTGGCGTGAATCACGGCATCACCATTGCTTTATCCAAGGGCCGCATCCTCGAAGAGGCATTGCCCCTTTTTGCCGGGGCCGGGATCGTGCCTCTGGAGGATCCGGATCAGTCGCGTAAACTCATCATCGAGAGCAGCCATCCGGGCCTGCGTTTTCTCATCATCCGCGCCAGCGATGTTCCCACCTACGTGACCTGGGGTGCGGCCGATCTCGGCATTGCCGGCAAGGATGTGCTCATGGAACAGGAAGGGCTGGATCTCTACGAGCCCCTGGACCTCAAGATCGGCGTTTGCCGTATGGCCGTGGCGGAAGCGGCGGACCTCGCCGCCCACGATGCTCCCCAGCGCTGGGAACGAGTGCGCATTGCCACCAAGTACCCCAACATCACGCGCCGTCACTTCCAGGCCCGCGGCGTGCAGACCGAGATCATCAAGCTCTATGGCAGCATGGAGTTGGCGCCCCTGGTGGGACTGGCGGATCGCATCGTCGATCTGGTTTCCAGTGGCCGCACCCTGCGCGAAAACGGCCTGGTGGAAGTGGAGCAGATCGCCCCCATCTCCAGCCGTCTGGTGGTCAACCGCGCCGCCATGAAGCTCAAGCTGCGACCCATTGAAATGCTGATCGAACAATTGGAGGCGCAAGTCCAACCATGAGAGGCCGGCCATGAGAAAACTGGATACCCGCGAACCCGACTTCAGCGCCCGCCTCCACGAACTCCATGACTGGGACGCCAACAACGATCCGGCCGTGGAGGGCCGGGTGCGCGAGATCCTGACGGCGGTGCGTGAGCAGGGGGATCGGGCGGTCCTCGACTATACGCGCCGTTTCGATGGCCTGGACCTGCAGGCGGCTGCAGCCCTGGAGATCCCCCCTGCCCAGTGGGATGCGGCCCTGGCCAGCCTGTTGCCCATGGATCGCGAGGCACTCCTCCTCGCCGCCGATCGCGTCCGCAGCTATCACCAGCGCCAGCGCATGGAGACCTGGACCTTTACCGAGGCCGACGGTACCGTCCTCGGCCAGCGCGTGCTGCCCCTGTCGCGCGTGGGCATCTACGTCCCCGGCGGCAAGGCCGCTTACCCCAGTTCCGTCCTGATGAACGCCATCCCGGCCCAAGTGGCGGGGGTACCCGAGATCATCATGACCGTACCCGCTCCCCAGGGTCAGATCAATCCCTGGGTATTGGCCGCCGCGGCGGTCTGCGGGGTGAGCCGGATGTTTACCATCGGCGGTGCCCAGGCCGTGGCCGCCCTGGCCTATGGCACCGCAAGCATCCCCGCCGTGGACAAGATCGTCGGCCCCGGCAACATCTATGTGGCCACGGCCAAGCGCATGGTCTTTGGCCGGGTAGGTATCGACATGATCGCCGGCCCCAGCGAGATCCTGGTCATCAGCGATGGCAGCGCCGCCCCCGAATGGCTGGCCTGGGACCTCCTCTCCCAGGCCGAGCATGATGAACTGGCCCAGAGCATCCTCATCGGCTGGGACGATGCCCACCTGGAGGCCGTCATAGCGGCCGTGGAGCAGGCCCTGGGCGAACTCGACCGCGCCCCCATCGCCCGCAAGAGCTGGGCCGATCGCGGCGCCGTCATCCGCGTGCGCGACCGCGCCGAGGCCTGCGCCATTGCCAATGGCATTGCCCCCGAGCATCTGGAGCTGGCGGTGGCCGATCCCGAAGACTGGCTGCCGGAGATCGAGAATGCCGGCGCCATCTTCATGGGCATCCACACCTGCGAGGCCCTCGGCGACTACCTGGCCGGACCCAACCACGTCCTGCCCACGGGGGGCAGCGCGCGTTTCTCCTCGGCCCTCGGCGTCTATGACTTCGTCAAGCGCAGCAGCCTCATCTACGCCAGCCCGGCCGGGGCCGGCACCCTCGGTGCCGTCGCCGAACGCCTCGCCACCGCCGAGGGCTTGACGGCCCACGCCCGTTCCGCAGCCTGCCGCGGCAAGGCCCACCGATGACCACGGCGAGCAGCGACACGCTGATCCGCGCGCTTCTCTCCCCCGCCTTGCTGGCCAGCAAGGCCTATCACGTGCCCGACAGCCAGGGGCTCATCAAGCTCGACGCCATGGAAAATCCCTACCCGCTGCCGGACGCGCTGCGCGCGGAATGGCTGGCCAGCCTCAGCCAAGCGGCCCTCAACCGTTATCCCGACCCGCACCCCCAAGCCCTCATCGACACCCTGAAGGCGCGCCTGGGTCTGGCTCCGGATCTAGACCTGATGCTCGGCAACGGCTCCGACGAGTTGCTCCAGCTCCTCATCATGGCCGTGGCTGGCACCCGGCGACCCATTCTGGCGCCGGAACCGTCCTTTGCCATGTACCGCATCCTCGCCGAACACCTCGGTCTGCCCTTTGTCGGAGTCCCGCTGAACCAAGACTTTCAGCTCGATCTCCCGGCCTTCCTGCAGGCCATTACGACCCATCAGCCGGCGCTGATCTTCCTCGACTGGCCCAACAATCCCAGTGGGACGCTCTTTGCCGCGAACGATATCGAGGCCATCATCGCCCAGGCGCCCGGGCTGGTAGTGGTGGACGAGGCCTATCATCCCTTCAGCCAGATGAGTTTTGCCGACCGCTTGGGGCAAAGCCCCAACCTGCTTCTGCTCCGCACCCTCTCCAAGGAAGGGCTGGCGGGCCTGCGTCTGGGTTTCCTGGCGGGGCCTGCGGCCTGGATCAACCAACTCGACAAATTGCGCCTGCCCTACAACATCAATGTGCTGACCCAGCTCAGTACCGGCTTCTACCTGCGCCACGCAGCGCTCCTGGCAGAGCAGGCGGAACGGATCCGCGCCGAGCGCGAGCGTCTTTACCGGGCCATATTTGCCATGGGCTTCCCCATCTGGCCCAGTGCCGCGAATTTCCTGCTCTTCCAGGCATCCGGCCGGGCCAGCGCGATCTTCACCGGGCTCAAGGCCGGCGGCGTACTCATCAAAGCCTTTACAGGACATCCCCTCCTCGGCGACTATCTGCGGGTGAGTATCGGCAAACCAGAGGAAAACGACCGCTTTCTGGCGGTCCTGGAGTCATTGCGGTGAATCAGCGCCAAGCGGAACAACAACGGGATACCCTCGAAACCCAGGTCTTTGTCGCCCTCAATCTGGACGGCGAAGGCCGCGCCGACCTTCATACCGGTCTGCCCTTCCTCGATCACATGCTGCAGCAAGTAGCCCGTCACGGCCTCTTTGACCTGCAGATCCGCGCCCAGGGCGATCTGGAAATCGACGCCCATCATAGTGTCGAAGACATCGGCATCACCCTCGGTCAGGCCTTTGCCCGGGCCGTCGGCGACAAGGCCGGCATCCTTCGCTACGGCCATGCCTATGTCCCCCTGGATGAAGCCCTCTCGCGGGTAGTAGTCGACCTTTCCGGCCGACCGGGCCTGGTCTATGCGGTCGACTTTCCCCGCGCCCAGGTGGGAGGTTTTGATGTGGACCTCTTTTATGAATTCTTTCAGGGATTTGCCAATCACGCCCAGCTCACCCTGCACATCGACAACCTGCGCGGGCGCAATGCCCATCACATTGCCGAGACCGTCTTCAAGGCCTGCGGTCGCGCCCTGCGCATGGCCGTGACCCCGGATGCCCGGGGCGCCGGCGTGATACCCAGCACCAAGGGCTGTCTATGAGGCCCGGTGCAACGCGCGTCGGCATCATCGACTATGGCATGGGCAATCTCTACTCCGTCGCCAAGGCCGTGGAACATCTGGGTGCCAGCGCCGTGGTCAGCGATCGCGCCGAAGTCCTGGCCGGGACGGATCGTATCATCTTCCCCGGCGTCGGCGCCTTTGGCGACTGCATGGCCGCCCTGGAGGCACGGGAACTGACGGACTTCGTGCGCGTAGCCGCCCAGACCCGGCCCTTTCTCGGTATCTGCCTGGGCATGCAGTTGCTCATGGAGTCCAGTGAGGAGCATGGCGCGCACGCGGGGCTGGGGCTGCTGCCCGGGCGGGTGCTCGCTTTCCCGCCGGCCATGCAGGACCGCGATGGTCGCCCCCTCAAGGTACCGCACATGGGCTGGAACGAGCTGCACCAACTGGTGGCCCATCCGCTTTTTGCCGGCATCCCCCAGGATGCCCATTTCTATTTCGTCCACTCCTTTTATGTCGAACCGGCCAACCCCGAACTCCTGATGGCCTTTGCCGACTATGGGTTTCCTTTTTGTGCCGCCGTGGCGGTGGACA
>JAJYQY010000133.1 GCA_021794385.1 Pseudomonadota bacterium
CGCTGCGGGCCTATGCCGAACCCCTGCCCGCGGTCGCGCCGGAAACCCCCATCAGCACCCTGCGCATCCTGCTCCTGGAGGCACGCCAGCCGATGCTCGCCGTGCAGGGAGAAACGGGGCCATTGCAGGGCATCATTACCGCCACGGACCTGCAACGCGCCGAAATCCCCCTGCCCTTCGCTCCGGAGCGCCGCGTCGGGCGGCAGCACCTGCACGGCGAAATACACCGGCAGTGGGGTGCACCGGCCACCTCGCGCCTGCAGGAACTGGGGCAGCGGGCGGCGGCCGGCGGCAGCAGCGCCTATCTGGTGGGCGGTTGCGTGCGCGATCTCTTCCTGCAGCGCGCCGTGACGGATATCGATGTCGTCATCGAGGGCGATGCCCTGCGCCTGGCCGCAGATCTGGCGGCGGCCGTGCCCGACAGCCGCCTGCACAGCCATCCGCGCTTCGGCACCGCCACCTTGCAGTTTGCCGATCATTTTCGTCTGGATCTGGCCAGCAGCCGGGTCGAGCACTATCCCCAACCAGGCGCCCTGCCCATCGTCCGGGCCGGGGGCATCCAAGCCGATCTCTGGCGGCGGGATTTCACCATCAACGCCATGGCCGTCGCCCTCAACCCCGATTCCTTCGGCCAGCTTCTGGACCCCTATCGCGGCTTGCCCGACCTTCAGGAAGGGCGCCTGCGTGTGCTGCATACCCTCTCTTTCATTGAAGACCCTACCCGCATCCTGCGCGCCCTGCGCTTTTCCGCCCGCTTCCAGTTCCAGTTGGAGTCCCACACCCTGGGACTGATGAAAAACGCCATGGCCATCGACATCTTCCGCCATCTCAGCGGGCCGCGCCTGTGGCGGGAGATCCGTTATCTCCTGCAACTCCCCGATCTCCTGCCCGCCCTCCGCCTCCTGCAGGAATGGCGGCTCTGGCCGCTCCTGCGCCCTCCGCCCCCGGACCCTGCCGCGCTCTTCGCCACGGTGCAAAGGGCCCATGCACTGCGCGACTGGTTTCGGCTCTCCTTCCCCCGGGAGCCCCTGCTGCAGGACACTCTTTTTCTGCGTATCCTCTGGCACGATATCCCTTGGGCAGAACGGCAAGAACGCTTAAACTATTTCCAGGTTGGCGGGGCCAATGAAATTCAGAACGATCTGCAGCGCCTGCCCGGGATCGCCGCTCAACTCGCCCGCGGGGTGCGCCCCAGCCAGCGCTTGGCCTTGCTCTCGCAACTGCACGTGGAGGGGGTTCTGGCCCTGCTGGCATGGCATCCGCAGGAGCCGACACAGGCGGCGGGGCTGGCCTATCTGCAGACGGATCGGCACCTCACCTCACCCCTGAGCGCCAAAGAAATCATGGCCTTGGGGCTTGCGCCTGGGCCTCTGGTCGGCCTGTGGCTGAATCGGCTGCGCGACGCTCGGCTGGATGGAGAAATCAGCGATAAGGAATCGGCCCGACAATGGCTCCTGAACAACTTGAAACAGCCCCCCTGCACGCCGTAACCTGCTGGATCGGCCTGGGCAGCAATATGGGCGATCCCGAGCAGCAGTTGCGGGGCGCCATGGCAGCGCTGCAGGATCTGGCCGATTGCCAGGTGACATGGCGCTCCCGCCTCTACCGGACGCAGCCCGTAGGCGGCCCGCGGCAGCCGGATTTCATCAACGCGGTAGCGCGGCTGGTGACCACCCTCGCCCCCCTCGACCTGCTGCGCGCCCTGCACCAGCTCGAAACGCAGGCCGGCCGACACCGCCGCCGGGAAGTCTACTGGGGGCCGCGCGTACTTGATCTGGACCTGCTGATCTATGGTGACGCCATCGTCCATAGCCCCACCCTGACCCTCCCCCATCCGCGTCTCCACGAGCGTGCCTTCGTGTTGCTGCCGTTGGCCGAATACGACCCGCAATTGCGCATTCCGGGGGGCGGCTGCGTCAATGGCTACCTCCAGGCCGTGCTTGGACAAGGGATAGAGACCCTGCCTGATGATCTGGATAAGCAGACTCAACCCATGCTGACGGCGGCCTCGGTATGATGGCAGACGTCCATATTGCCATCGAAGGTCCCATGGGGGCGGGCAAGACCAGCCTCGCCCAGCATCTGAGTGCCAGCCTAGGCGCCCGGCTCCTGCTGGAGCAACCGGCAGAAAACCCTTTCCTGGCGGATTTTTACACAAGCTCACCACACCCGGCCCTGGCCACCGAGCTCTGCTTTCTGCTGCAACGGCATGCGCAATGGCGGAGCATGCCGGTTACCCAGGGCATGGTGAGTGATTTTTGCGGTGCCAAGGGAGAGATCTTCGCCCCCCTGACCCTGTCCGCTGCCGAACTCACCCTTTATCGGCAAGTGGTGCAGGCCATCGACAGCCGCCCGCCCACGCCGGATTTGTTGATTTTCCTACACGCCACGCCGGCTACGCTCTGGGCGCGGGTACAACGGCGCCATGCCCCTTACGAGGCCCGACTCAGCTATGATTATCTGCAGCAGGTGAGCGCCGCCTATGCGCAATGGCGCGCACAATATCCGGGGCTCTGTCTGGATTTCGCCACCGACCAGGTGGATTTTGTGGCGGATCCCGGTCACTATCAGCAAATTCTAACGCGCGTCAGCGACGCCCTACCCACGCGAAACGAGACCTCATCGCCATGAGCAAAAAACTGCAGGACTGGCAGCGCGACAAGGCTGCAGGCCGCAAGCGCGCCCTCGTCACCGCCTACGACTACCCCTTTGCCCACTTCGCCGCCCAGGCCGGGTTGGACGGCATTCTCGTGGGCGACTCCCTGGGCATGGTGGTGGCGGGCGAGGCCGATACTTTGGGCGTCGGCCTGGAGCAGGTCTGTTATCACACCCGCATGGCGGCGCGCGGTGCAGCCAACTGTCTGCTCATCGCCGACCTGCCTTTCGGCAGCTACGAAGCGAGCCCCGAGCAAGCCTGGTCCAGCGCCGTCGCCCTGCTGCGTGCCGGTGCCGACATGATCAAGCTGGAAGGCGGCCAGGAAATGGCCGAAACCGTCGCCTTCCTCGCCCAGCGGGGCATTGCCGTCTGTGGCCATATCGGCCTCACCCCCCAGCGGGTGCGTCAGTGGGGCGGCTTTCGCCGTCAGGGGACCGATGCGGAAGGCGCCCAGCGCCTGCGCGAAGATGCCGCCGCCCTGGCCGCCGCCGGGGCGCGCCTGCTGGTGATCGAGGCCGTACCGGCCGAACTGGGCGCAAAGATCACCCGCGCCATAGCCATCCCCACCATCGGCATCGGTGCCGGGCCCGACACCGATGCCCAGGTTCTGGTCCTGCACGACGTCCTCGGCCTGGCCCCCGGCGGCAGCCCCGCCTTTGCCCACCAGTACCTCGCCGGCGCCGGGCTGGTGGAAGACGCCCTCACCCGCTATGCCGAAGAAGTGCGCAGCGGCCGCTTTCCCCCGCGCCAGGAGCATTGAATCATGGCCATCTTCAAGGAAATTGCCGGCTTGCGCCACTGGCGGCAGGCCATCAAAGGCACTCTGGCCCTGGTCCCCACCATGGGCAATCTCCACGCCGGACACCTGGCCCTGGTACGCCTGGCCGCCACCCGCGCCGATCACGTCCTCGTCAGCATTTACGTCAATCCCCTGCAGTTTGGCCCAGGGGAGGATTTCGACCGCTACCCGCGCAACCTGGGCAGCGATCTGCAACTCTTGGGTGAGGCGGGCTGCCAGAATGTCTTTGCCCCCGATGACAACGTGATCTATCCCCACGGTCGCCAGGACCTCGCCATCGTCCTGCCGCCGCGCAGCCTGAGCAGCGTGCTCTGCGGCCGTTCCCGGCCCGGGCACTTCGCCGGGGTCAGCACGGTGCTCAGCAAGCTCCTGCACATGGTCGCCCCCGAGGTCCTGGTCTTGGGCGAGAAGGACTATCAGCAACTGCGCATCGTGCAACGGCTCCTGGAAGACTGCAACTTTGCCGTCCAATTGCTTCCCGCCCCTACCCAGCGGGAGGCCGACGGCCTCGCCTACAGTTCCCGGAATCAGTATCTCAGCGCCGAGGAACGCCGCATCGCGCCGCTGCTCTTTCAACACCTGGACGATCTCGCCCGGCGTAGCAAGGAAGCCGATGCCGACCCCGTCCTCCTCGCCCAGGCGGCGCGGGAAAGCCTTGATCTGGCTGGTTTCGTCGTCGAATATCTGGAACTGCGGGACGGCACCAGCCTGCAGCCCCTCCCGCGCGCGCGCCAAGGGGCACGCTGGTTTGCGGCGGCGCGGCTGGGCCGGACCCGCCTCATTGACAATCTGGCCATCGACCTATGACGCCACGCCTGCGGGAAATCCCCTATAACTACACTTCCTTTGCCGATGCCGAAATCGTCCAGCGCCTCATTGGC
Source organism: Pseudomonadota bacterium (assembly GCA_021794385.1). Lineage (GTDB taxonomy): Bacteria > Pseudomonadota > Gammaproteobacteria > Acidithiobacillales > Acidithiobacillaceae > Acidithiobacillus_B. The sequence continues at coordinate 4,337 of JAJYQY010000133.1, forward strand.
ATCGAGGCCTGGCGCATCCTCGAAGACCTGCGCGCCCAGCGCGTGACCGGGCGCTCGGCCCGGATGCTCTTCGAGGTCCTCGGCGATCTCTGGGTGGTCCAGCGCAATCCCTATATCCAGGACGATCTCGCCGCCGATCGCCAGCGCCGCGAGGCCCTGTGGGCGGCCATCCGTCATCGCCTGCAGGACATCGCCAGCCGCGCCGACGGCAACGCCCTCGTCCAACGCCTCCTGCAACTGGCCGACGCCGCCGTGCACAGTTTCATCGCCGCCTTTGATGCCCAGCGGGCCCTGCGCCAGCGGGCGGAAAAACGCTTTGCGCGCATCACCCGCAAGGATAATGTCGACTTCAGCGCCTACGCCCGCATCGCCCACGTCACGGACGCCTCGGACTGGCGGGTGGAGTATCCCTTCGTGGTGCTCTACCCGGAGAGCGAGGCCGAGGTGCAGCGCATGGTCGTGGCCTGTAGCAAACTCGGCCTGCAGATCATTCCCCGCGGCGGCGGCACCGGCTACACCGGCGGAGCCATTCCGCTGAGCACCCACTGTGCGGTCATCAACACCGAAAAGCTGGAAAGCATCAGCCCCGTCGAATTCATCGCCCCCCCCGGCCTGGACCAAGCCATTCCCACCATCGCGGCGGGGGCCGGGGTCATCACCAAAACCGTAGCCGAGGCCGCCGAGGCCGCCGGGCTGGTCTTCGCCGTGGACCCCACCTCCATGGACGCCTCCACCATCGGCGGCAACATCGCCATGAATGCCGGCGGCAAAAAGGCCGTCCTCTGGGGTACGGCCCTCGACAATCTCCTCTCCTGGCGCATGATCACTGCCGACGCGCAATGGCTGGAAGTGGAGCGGCTCGATCACAACCTGGGCAAGATCCATGATCAGGAAAGCGTGCGCTTTCGTCTCAGCCGCTTTGCCGCCGATGGTCACACGCCCATGGGCACGCCGGAGATCCTCACTCTGGCCGGCGGGAGTTTGCGCAAGGCCGGCCTGGGCAAGGATGTCACCGACAAGTTCCTCGGCGGCCTGCCCGGCATCCAAAAAGAAGGCTGTGACGGCATCATCACCTCCGGCCGCTTCATCCTGCATCGCTTCCCCCGCCATCAGCGCACCCTCTGCCTGGAGTTCTATGGCGACGACCTGCAAAAGGCCGTTCCTGCCATCGTCGAGATCAAGACCTATGTCGAGCAACAGCCGCAGATCCTCCTCACCGGTCTGGAACACCTCGACGAACGCTATGTCAGGGCGGTGAAATATAGCAGCAAGGCCTCCGGTCGCGGCCTGCCCAAGATGATCCTGCTCGCCGATCTCGCCAGCGATGACGAGCAGGCCCTGGGGGCCACGGCGGCGGCCGTTGTGCGGCTGGCCAATGCCCGCGGGGCGGAAGGCTTCATCGCCACCAGCCCCGAATCCCGGCGCCGCTTCTGGGCCGACCGTGCCCGTACCGCCGCCATCGCCGCCCATACCAACGCCTTCAAGATCAACGAGGATGTGGTCATCCCCCTGGAACGGCTTGCCGACTACAACAGCGACATCGAGCGCATCAACATCGAGCAATCCCTAAGCAACAAGCGCGCCATCATCGCCGCCCTGCACGATTATCTCCAGGGTGAATTGCCGCAGTTGCGCCAGGCCAAGGACTTCGAGGACAGCGCCGAAAACCGCGCCATCATCGCCGCCAAGCAGCGCGAGGCCGAGGCCCTGCTGGAACGGGTGGCCAAGCGCTGGCAAGCCATTGCCGACGGCCTCGACGAGGCTGCGGCAGACCACGACGAGCGGCTGGATGAGACCGCCCGCCGCGACCTGCGCCCCGGCGACCGTCTCATCGACCTCCTCCTGCGCCGCAGCCTGCGCATCAGCTACCGCCGGGAGGTGGGCAAAGTCCTGAACGAGATCTTCGGCGGCGAGGCCTTTGTGGGCGTGCGTCAGGAAATGCGCCGCATCCACCAGGAGCTGCGCCGCAGCCGGCTCTTCGTCGCCCTGCACATGCATGCCGGCGATGGCAACGTCCACACCAACATCCCCGTCCTCTCCAGCGACTAC
>JAJYQY010000047.1 GCA_021794385.1 Pseudomonadota bacterium
ACCAGGAGGCCATGCAATTCAACCCTGGCGACCTCACCCTTTCTACCGGGCAGAAACTCTGGGATACCCCATTCAAGAACGGCAAGTCCTACGCGAGTTGTTATCCCAACGGCGGCAAGGGCGCAGCTACCCATTATCCTTATTTTGACGACAAAACCAAAACCGTCGTCACCATCGGCACCAGCATCAACGCCTGCCGCGCTGCCAATGGCGAAACACCGCTCAAATACGGCAGCCCCGACATGGTCGCCTTGCAGACCTATCTGACCTCCCTGTCCAATGGCATGCCCATAGCCGTACAGGTTTCGGGTCCGGCAGCCACCAAGGCCTTCGAGGAAGGCAAGGCCTATTACTTCATGAAGCGCGGTCAATTGAACTTTTCCTGCGCGGCTTGTCATGTCGCCTATCCCGGCAAATATCTGCGTGACCAGATCATTTCCCCGGTACTAGGCGAATCTGCGCATTTTCCCAGCTACCGGGCGGCATGGTCTTCTGTCAATACCTTACAGAAACGCATAGAAGGCTGTAACAAAAATGTAGGAGCGGAACCACAACCGCTGGAAAGTGTGGATTACCGTAATCTGGAATACTTCATGTCATATTTAAGCAACGGCATCAAGATCGACGTGCCGGGCTATCGTCCCTGATTTCCGCTGGCGGCGCCCAATCCGGCGTCGCCCTTTCCTCACTCATGTCTTGATATGGAATGCGTCTCATGAACTATTACAGATCGTCTCAAATACTCTCTGCATTAGGCCTGGTGGGGATTTTCCTGCTGCCTGGACAGGCCCTGGCCAGCGCACCGGCAACCAGCAGGCCCGCTCCCGTGGCGGGAATGCCGGCCATACCCACCAATTCCCCTCTTTATGTCGTTGATGTCCAAAAAGGGGTAACGCCAGCCCAGATCAAGATGGGTATTGAGACAGCGGCGGAAGGCGAGAACATGAATCTGGTGGGCACCCTGGATATCCAGCAAGGGCTCCAGCAGCGCGGCATCAAGAGCAATACGCCTTACGTCATTTACGAAGTATGCAATCTCGTTTTAGGGGCAAAGATCCTGAAAAGCATGCCCGAATTCGGGGCCTTCGCGCCCTGCAAGATCGTCATGTATGAGCAAGGGGGAAAGCTCAAGCTGCTCACCTATCTCCCCACGTATGCCCTGAAGTATTTCCCCAAAAACCCCGCGGCCGAAAAGGTCGCCCAGGAGCTGGACCGGCAAATCATCACCATCATGAAACAAGCGGCATCCGGCGGATTATAATTCTCAGCGGAGGTTTCCATGCATTTGAGTAGACGTGATTTTTTACAGTTGATGGGGGTGGCGGGAGCTACCGGATTTTTAGGGCCGGGGGCCATACAGGCGGCATGGGGAGCAGACGGTGACCCTTATGAAATTCCCGATTATGGCAACGTGACCCTCTTGCACATGACGGATTCCCACGCCCAGCTCTTGCCGGTGTGGTGGCGCGAGCCGGACATCAACATCGGTGTCGGTCCGGTGCTCAACCAGCCGCCCCATTTGGTCGGCAAATGGTCGCTGGATTATTACGGAATACCGGCCAAAACCGCCAATGGTTACGCCTTTTCCTGCCTGGATTTCGACACGCTCGCCCATAAATACGGCAAAATCGGCGGTTATGCCCATATCGCCAGCCTCGTGAAACGCTATCGACAGCAGCGTGGCAACAAAGTGCTGATGCTGGACGGCGGCGACACCTGGCAGGGTTCGGCAACGAGCTTGTGGACCAAGGGCGCGGATATGGTCGGGGCACAAAATCTTCTCGGCGTCGACGACATGGTCGGCCATTGGGAGTTCACCTATGGCGCGGATCAGGTGAATCATCTGATCAAGAAGGAACTGAAAGCCAATTTTCTCGCCCAGAACGTATTCAGCAATACTTGGCAGGAACTCGTTTTCAAGCCTTATAAAATCCACGAAATCAGCGGGCGCAAGATCGCCATCGTCGGTCAGGCATTTCCCTTTACGCCCATCGCCAATCCGGGATACATGATCCCTGATTGGGGCTTTGGCATCCATACCGAGCATATGCAGAAGATGGTGGACGAATGCCGTGGGCAGCACAAAGCGGATCTGGTCGTGGTGCTCTCCCACAACGGTGCCGACGTCGACAAGAAAATGGCGAACATGGTCAAAGGCATCGATATCATCCTCGGCGGCCATACCCACGACATCATGGGCCCCAAGCCCTTCATGGTCGGTAACACCTTGATCATCAACACCAGCACCAACGGCAAAATCCTCGCGCGCTTCGATCTGGATGTCGGCAAGGGCAAGCTCAATGGCTGGCGTTTCTACTATCTGCCCGTCTTCTCCAATCTCATCAAGGCTGATCCGGAAATGACGGCCTATATCGAAAAGGTCCGCGCACCTTATAAAGAAAAACTCGCCCAGCCTCTGGCCACCACCGAAAGCCTCCTCTATCGCCGTGACAACTTCAACGGCACCTTCGACCAACTCCTCTGCAATGCGCTACGGGAAGAGATGGATTGCGAGGCGGCGTTCTCGCCGGGATTCCGCTGGGGTTACTGCAAGCTGCCCGGGGAGACCATCACCATGGAAGATGTGATGGGTCAGACCGCCATCACCTATCCCCAGGTCACCGTCAACGAATATACCGGCGAACAGATCAAAAACATCATGGAGCAGGTGGCAGACAATATCTTCAATGTCGATCCCTACTACCAGCAGGGTGGCGACATGATCCGCGTGGGCAACATCCACTATGATTTCAACCCCGACGAAAAGATCTTTCATCGCTGCAGCAACATGCAGGTCGGCGGCAAACCCATGTCGGCCACCAAAAAATACAAGGTGGCCGGATGGGCGGCAACGACCGCTCCGGTGGAAGGCAAACCCGTCTGGGAACTCTTTGCCCACTGGCTGCAATCCAAAAAACATGTGCGCGTGGACAAGCTGGATCTGCCCCGACTCAACAGCGACATGAAGACCAATCATGGTATCGCCTTTCCCAAGGATTATGGCCTCTAAGCAGGCCGTTGACGAGTAACGAGCCCATTCCCGCCCAACGCCGGTCGTTGGGCTTTTTTTGCTGGACGGGAAGCCGCCAGGACCAGGGACGCAGATCCCACGCCCGCCTCGGGACCATCTCCGCTCTGCCAGACACCCATTTTTCGAAGCAGTTTCACGACCTTCGCCGCTGAGCACTCTGCTTCTCCATCTTTTGCTTAGCGCTCCCCCCATGCTAGACTACATCTTGCAAATTCCTTCCCTAGACCTTCATCATCCGCCCGCCAGCTTGGTGGATTTTTCTTTTACCAAGGCAAATACCGCATGATATTCAATCGCTTCCTCGGTCTCTTCTCCAATGATCTCGCTGTCGATCTGGGCACCGCCAACACCTTGATCTATGTACGTGGCAAGGGCATCGTCCTCTCCGAGCCCTCGGTAGTGGCCATCCGCACTGGGCGACATGGGGCCAATCGCCGGATTCAGGCGGTGGGAGAGGAGGCAAAGCGCATGCTCGGGCGCACTCCGGCCAATATTAGCGCCATCCGCCCCCTCAAAGATGGCGTCATCGCCGACTTCCAGATCACCGAAGCCATGCTGAAGTATTTCATCAAACGGGTGCATCACCAGCGTTTCCTCCGCCCCAGCCCGCGGATCATCGTCTGTGTACCCTATGGCGCCACCCAGGTGGAACGGCGTGCCATTCGTGAGTCGGCCCAAAGTGCCGGAGCGCGGGAAGTCCATCTCATTGAAGAACCCATGGCGGCGGCCATCGGTGCCGGCCTACCCGTGGCCGAACCGACGGGTTCCATGGTGGTGGATATTGGCGGCGGCACCACGGAAGTAGGGGTCATTGCCCTGGGTGGAGTGGTCTATTCCCAAAGCGTGCGCGTCGGCGGCGACAAGATGGATGAGGCCATCATCAATTACATCCGCCGCAATTACGGCATGCTGATCGGTGAAGGGACATCGGAGGTGATCAAAAAGACCGTCGGCTGCGCCTACCCCGGCAACGAATTGCTGAGCATGGAGGTGCGGGGCCGCAACCTCGCCGAAGGGGTCCCCCGGACCTTTACCATCACCAGTAATGAGATCCTGGAAGCCCTGCAAGAGCCCCTGGGTGCCATCGTCGGCGCCATCAAACTGGCTCTGGAGCAGACCCCCCCCGAGTTGGCCGGAGATATCGCCGAACGCGGCATGGTCCTGACCGGCGGCGGCGCCTTGCTCCGCGATCTCGACAAGCTGATCATGGAAGAGACCGGACTGCCCGTCATTGTCGCCGAAGATCCGCTGACCTGCGTGGCCAAGGGGGGCGGGCGGGCCCTCGAAGAACTGGAGCGCCTTGGGGAGGTCTTTGCCGAAGATTGATGCGCTTCTGACCAAAGGCCGCGACGATGCCTTCCTTGTTTTTTCCGCGGCGGCTTCCCCAGTCCGTGCGCCTTCTGGCTCTGGGCCTGCTCAGCGTACTCCTGAGTGTGCTTACCCAGGGACAGGGGGAGTTGCGAACGCTGGCCCTGGATGCGGCGCTGCCGGTGCAATGGTTCAATAGCCGCACCGAAGCCCTCTGGGGCGAAATTGGGGGAAGCCTGCATAGTCGGGCTGCGTTGGAAGCCGAAAACGCTCAGCTCCGCCGGGCGCTGGCTGCTGCCCAACCCCTCTTGCTCGATCGCGATGTATTGCGCAGCGAAAACCGCCAATTGCTGGCCTTGCTGGACAGCTTCCCGCAAGCGCCGGGGCGGGTCATGGCGGCACGGGTCATCGCCGAGAATTTTACCGCCGGCAACCAGATCATCACCGTCGATCACGGGCGTAACGACGGGGTATTCACCGGCCAGGCGGTGCTCGCTACGGGGGGCGTGGCTGGACAAGTAGTGACGGTGGGCACCATGACCAGCCAGATTGCCCTGTTGTCGGACCTCGACAGCAGCGTCCCCGCGCAAAGCGCGCAGAACGACCAGCCCTTGCTCGTCAACGGCACGGGCAATCCGCAGGAGTTGCAGATCCCCTTCCAGGCCCGCAACACCCCGTTACGGGTAGGGGAGCAACTGGTGACCTCGGGTCTGGGCGGCCGTTATCCGCCCGGCCTGCCCATCGGCACCATTCAAAGCATTCGCCGCAACGGCACTCAGGCCTTTGCCGATATCAAGGTGCGTCCCGCCGTAGCCCTGGGGCGCCTGAATACGGTGCTGCTGCTCTGGCCGCGAAATCAGCCGCGGGCCACCAACACGCCATGAATGCCCTCTTGCTCGCCATCGGCTTTTTTCTGGCATTAGCCGGCAACAGTCTCCCCATGGGCCCGCTCTACCTTGCCCTGCGCCCCGACTTCGTGGCCCTGCTGCTCCTCTATTGGGCCATCACCAGTGCAACGGAACTGGGTCTGGGCGTGGCCTGGATCATCGGGCTGGTGCAGGATGTGGTCGATGGCGGAATCCTGGGCGCCCATGCCATGGCGGCGGCCGTCATGATCTTTGTTCTCTATGCGGGGCTGGGCAAGGTCCGTAACCTCCCCCCCTGGGAGCAGCTTTTCTTTATCTTCATCCTGCTCCTGCTCGAGCGCCTGGGTGCCTGGGTATGGCAGGCCTGGGGTGGCCCCATCGCCTGGAACTTTGCACTTTTGCTGGGCCCGTTAACGGGTGCGCTGCTCTGGCCCATCTTTGTGTATCTTCTGGACCGGATACGTCACCAGTTGCGTAGCGCCTGAGCATGGATATCCGTCAACCACAGCGTGAACAACAACGCTTCTCCCGCCGCATCCTCCTGGCTCTCGGGCTGATAGCGGTCATGACCGCCATCCTCCTTGGTCAATTCCTGAAAATTCAATTACTGCAACATTCCAACTATGCCACCCAGTCTACCCGCAATGCCATTGCCCTGCTGCCCATTCCGCCGGCCCGCGGTCTCATTCTGGATCGCCATGGGCAGGTCCTGGCCGATAACCGGGTCACCTTCACCCTGGCCATTACTCCCAATACCGCCGGCGATCTCAGCCGCACCATTGCGCACCTGCGATCCATTCTCCCGGTGAGCGAGGTCGACCTGGATGCCTTTCAGCGCGACCTCGGGCGCACTCATCCCTATCAGCCGGTGGTCATCCGCCGTAACCTCGGCGCCGCAGAACTTGCCGCCTTTGCCGTGCATCGCCACGAGTTTCCGGGCGTTGAGCTGCAGGCGCGCCTCAAACGCTATTATCCTTATGGTCCCCTTTTTGCCCACGTGGTCGGCTACGTCGGCCACCTCACACCTGCCGAGATTGATGAGGAGAGCGCCAACCATTACGCTGGCATTGATTACATAGGGAAAAATGGCATAGAGGCCGAATACGAAGATATCCTGCGCGGCGAACCCGGCAATCAGAACGTGGAAGTGGATGCCCGTGGCCGCCCCTTGCGCACCCTGCGCGACACTCCGGCCGAGCAGGGAGAAAACCTCACGGTCACCCTCGACCTTGCCCTGCAGCAGGCGGCGGCGCGGGCCATGGGGACCCATAGTGGTGCCGTCGTCGCCCTCGACCCGGCCAATGGCGAGGTACTGGTCGCCTATTCCTCGCCCGCCTTTGATCCCAACGCCTTCGTGGACGGACTGAGCGGCAATGCATGGGCCGCCCTGCGGGATGATCCGGCAACCCCCATGACCAACCGCTTTTTGCGCGGCGCCTATCCACCCGGATCCACCATCAAGCCCTTTGTCGCCCTCGTTGCCCTGCAAAATGGCGTCATCACCCCGGACGAAAAACTCCCCGGTGGGGCCACCTACCAGATCCCGGGCAGTACCCACAAGTATTACGACTGGAAGCCCGGAGGGCACGGGGCGGAAAATCTCGGCGAAGCCATTCGCGACTCCAACGATGTCTACTTTTATCAGGTAGCCATGCGTCTCGGCATCACCCGTTTATCCGCAGGCCTCGCGCCCTTTGGCTTCGGCAAGCTCACGGGCATTGACCTGCCGGGTGAGGCCGCTGCGGTTCTCCCCAGCCCGGAGTGGCTCCAGCGGCGCTATCATCAACCCTGGTATCAAGGGCAAACGGTCATCGTCGGCATTGGTCAGGGCTATCTCCTGACCACCCCCCTGCAACTGGCACGGGCCACCGCCGCTGTCGCCAATGGCGGAAATCTGGTGACACCCCATTTGGTACGCAGCAGTGCCGACATCGACAACCCCGCCGATGCCGCACCCCAAAGCATCGGCCTTTCGGCTGCCGCCATTAGCGAGGTCCAGGCCGCCATGCGCGCCGTGGTCACCAGTGGAACCGCCCATAATTTAGCCAAGGATCCCAACGCCATTGCCGCCAAGACCGGCACCGCCCAGGTACGGCGCGCCCGCCGCAATGATGCCGGCCGCGCGCTGACGGGAGATCCCACCGCCCTTCAGGACCATGCCCTGTTCATCGCTTACGCCCCCGCCGATCATCCGCGCATTGCCGTCGCGGTCATCGTGGAACATGGCGGCCATGGCGGCAGCGCCGCAGGCCCCGTCGCCCGGGCGGTGATTGATGCCTATTTGCAGGAAAGCACATCCCCTCTCCCAAACCCCGGAGCCACCCCATGAACCTAAAAACGGCAGTTGGCGGGGGCGTTTTGCCGCGACTTCGGCCCAAGCCGTTGTTGTTCTTGGTGAAAGCCCGCGCCCGGCAGGCGAACTGGTCGAGCCCGCAGGGCGAGTTTTCGCCTGCCAGCGGGATGAGCCGTAGAACCACAGGCGCGGGCCGCTGGAGCAAAAAACCCTTCCGCCAACTGCCGGAGCTGGGATGAACTGGTCGCGCTGGCTCCTCCGTCCCTGGCAGCGCCTGGACCCAGCCATCACCACCGGGATTTTGCTGCTGATGGCCATCAGTCTGGGGGTACTCTACAGCAGCAGTCAGGGTAATCTTGGCATCGTGTTCCAGCAATCGCTGCGCTTTGGCATCGCCTTCATTGCCTTGCTCGCCGTCGCCAACACCCCGCCGGAGCGCCTGCGCGCCTGGGCCCCATTCCTCTATGCCCTCGGTTTGTTCCTTCTGGCCGTCACGCTGGTGGCCGGGCACAGCTATCTGGGGGCGCGGCGCTGGCTGGGCATCGGCCCGCTCAGCTTCCAGCCCTCGGAGCTCATGAAACTCGCCCTGCCTCTCTTTCTCGCCTATTACTACGCCCAGCAGGAGCACGTACAAAACTGGCGCGCCGCCATCACCGGCTTCCTGGTCATCGGTGTACCGTTCCTGCTCATTGCCAAGGAGCCGGACCTTGGCACCGCCGGCCAGATTGCCGCCGCCGGCCTTTTTACCATGTGGCTCGCCGGCGTCCGGCGGCGCTGGTTTATCGGCCTGATCGTCATTGCCGCGGTCAGCGCACCAATCCTCTGGCACTTTCTCCATGGCTATCAAAAGGACCGTATCCTCACCTTTCTGGATCCGCAGAGGGATCCCCTGGGGTCGGGTTACCATATCATCCAGAGCATGATTGCCGTCGGCTCGGGGGGGATATTCGGCAAGGGCTGGTTCAACGGCACCCAGGTCAATCTCGACTTCCTGCCTGAAGCGCAAACGGACTTTGTTTTTGCCGGTTTTGCCGAAGAGTTTGGCCTGGTGGGCGTACTCTTTCTCATCGCCGTGTATCTGCTCATCGTCCTGCGCGGACTGGCCATCGCCTATGAAAGCCGCGACCCCTTCGGTCGGCTCATCGCCGGCACCCTCAGTCTCACCTTCTTTCTCTATGTATTCATCAACATGGGCATGACTACCGGGATCCTGCCCGTAGTCGGCGTCCCCTTGCCCCTCATCAGCTATGGCGGCACGGCCATGCTGACCTTTATGATCGGACTGGGTATCCTGATGTCTGTCCATGCCCATCCCCGTCTGCACGAGTGATCATGATCCGCCGATTCCTTTTATTCCTCTGCCTTATCGCGCCCTTGGCCCAGGCCGACAGTCCGCCCCTGGACAGCCATCAATTGGCCCGCCTTGAGCCGCTGGAGGCCACCCTTGCCGCACGCTACGGCTTCTCTGCGGATGAGATCCATCAGCTTTTTGCCCAGATCCGCTATGATCCCAGTGTCATGGCCAGCATGAATGCACCGGCCGAGAATCTCCCCTGGTGGCGTTATCGGGCCATTTTCATCACCCCCGAACGCATTGACGCTGGTGTCGCCTTTCTCGCTACCCATCAGGCTTCATTGCAATCGGCCGCACAGCAATATGGCGTAGCACGCGCCCTCATCGTTGCCATCCTCGGCGTGGAGACCTATTACGGAAAAAATATGGGCGACATTCCCGTCCTCGATGCCAACGCCACCCTCTATCTGACCCACCCCCGGCGCTACGCGTTTTTTGGCCACCAGCTCATCGACTTCCTGCGCCTGTGCCGGGAAAACCATCTCGATCCCCTGGGGATCAAGGGCTCCTACGCCGGTGCCATGGGCATGCCGCAATTCATCGCCAGCAGTTACCTGCGCTATGCCGTGGATGCCGATGGCCACGGCGCCGATCTCTGGACCTCAATGCCGGACATTACGGCCTCCGTCGCCCATTACTTTGCCGCCAGCGGATGGCACCCCGGCCAACCGGTGGCCATGCCGGCCAAGCTGATGGACGATGCCCATCCGGACGCCTTTGTGAGCGCCAATGGCACCGGCCATTTCACCCTCAGCCAACTGGCGGCGGCGGGCATTCGCCCCCGGGGCAACGCCCAGGATATCGACCCCGATCTCCCCGTCGGCCTGCTGCGGCTGGTCGGTAAAAATGGGCCGGATTATTTCATCTGCTGGAACAATTTCGCCGTGATCCAGCGCTATAACAGCAGCCCCCTCTACGCCATGGCCGTCGCCCTGCTCATGCAGGACATCCGGAACAAGCGTAGCGCGGAACCGATAATCCCCGTCACGGTCACAACACCAACCCCCTTTGATCAATGATTACCAAGGAGTCCCATGCTCGCCCGCTCGCATTTTTCCACCCGGATTTTCTGGCTTTTCCTCTGTCTGCTGGCCATCTCCGGCACCACCGCACTCGCTGATGCCGGCACACCCACGCCGCTCCTGCCCATTCCACCGGCCCCCGGCCTACCGGCCATCAGGAGCTATGTCCTCATGGACTACAGCACCGGGCAGGTCATCGCCGCCAAGAGTGAACACCTGAAGCTCCCCCCGGCCAGCCTGACCAAGCTCATGACCGCCTACCTCACTTATCAATCCCTGCAGGGTGGCACCCTTACCCTCAACGAGCAGGTTCCCATCTCCAATACCGCCTGGAAAGCCGGCGGCTCCAGCATGTTCGTTCAGCCCGGCCTGCCGGTCACTGTCGACCAGCTCCTGCACGGCCTGCTCATCGACTCGGGCAACGACGCCGCCGTAGCCCTGGCCGAGGCCGTGGGTGGCAGCCAGTCGGGCTTTGTGACCCTGATGAATGACGCCGCCCAGCGCCTGGGGCTGACGGATACCCATTACAGCAATGTCGATGGACTCCCGGACCCCAATCTCTATACCAGTGCCATGGACGTTGCCCTGCTTTCCCGCGCGATGCTCCAGCAATACCCCCAGATCACCAGGATTACTGCCGAAAAATCCTACACCTACAACAAAATCACCCAGCGTAGCTGGAACCCGGTATTGTTTCGCGATCCCACGGCGGATGGTCTGAAAACGGGCCTTACCGACGCTTCCGGCTACTGCATCGACGCCACGGCCCTGCGTAATGGGCGCCGTCTCATCGCGGTCGTCATGGACGGACCGAGCTGGAGCGGCAGCACCAATGCCGTAGAGGCCCTGCTCGACTACGGGTATCGTTTCTTCGTCAACCATCCCGTCTATCAGGCCGGTCAGAAAGTCGGGGAGATCACCCGCACCGATCTCTCTCCCATGCACGTCCCCGTCGGCGTGGCTCAGGCCGTGCTCATCACCGTCCCCAAGGGCCGCTTCAGCCAAGTGCAGACCCAGTTACAACTCAACCCCAGACTGCAGGCCCCGGTGCAAAAGGGTCAGGCGGTCGGTGTTCTGGCCTTCAGGCTGGATGGCAAGATCCTGAAGACCGTTCCCGCCGTCGCCCTGGAAAGTGCCAGCAAGGCCAACTGGTTCGGTCGTCTCTTCAACAAGGTGCGGCAGGCCTTGTGATGGATGGATCTCTTGGCCCAGGGGACGAGGCATGGCTCCGGGCTTCCCGCCGGCGGGCGGGTGATTTACCATGAACGCAAACAACCTGGAGGAAAGGCCCATGGAAGCCAGTGACCATCCTGCGGATGATTTTCCGCACACGCACCATGTCAAGGCCATCGGCCAGAACAGCGACCTTCTCGCTGCAGTGCGCCAGGCGGTGGCGATGCATGCCCCGGAGCTGCCCGAAACGGCCTTCTCCTGCCGCGCCAGCCGGGAAGGCAAATATCTTGCCGTCACCTGCACCCTGGAAGCGCAAAGCCAGGAGCAACTGGAGGCCATCTATCAGGCGCTGCGCAACGTGGACGGGGTGATCCTCTGTCTATGAAACCCGTCCTCGTGCGCTGCTGGCCCGGCCTGCTCCCCTATTACACCGTCCTGGAGGCGATGAAAGAATTCACCGCCCAACGGGATGCCGAAACCCTGGATCAATGCTGGCTGCTGCAGCATCCGCCGGTCTTCACCCTGGGGCGTAATGCCGATCTCGGCGACATTCTCGACCCTGGCCCCATCCCCGTGGTGCGGAGTGATCGTGGCGGCAAGGTCACCTATCACGGGCCGGGCCAGTGGGTGGTTTACCTGCTCATCGATCTGCCGCGCACGGGCGCCACGGTGCGCACCTTGACCACCGGTATGGAGGAAGCGGTCATCCGTCTCCTCGCCCGTCGCGGCATCGTCGGCGAACGCCGCTCCGGCGCTCCCGGTGTCTACGTGAAGGGTGCCAAGATCGCCTCCCTGGGGCTCCGTATTCAACGCGGGCGCAGTTATCACGGACTGAGCCTCAACACGGATATGGACCTGGCTCCCTTTCAGCGCATCCACCCCTGCGGCATGCCCAATCTCCCCGTCACCCAGGTCCACGACCTCTGTCCCGACTGGCCCTTGCGCGCCATCGGCGAGACGCTGCTGGAAGAACTCGCCGGCACATTACAGCGCAGCTTTCGCAAAGGGGAAGAATAAATGTCCTACGATACGACCTCCACCAAAGCGGGGCGCGGGGCGGAGAAGACTGCACGCAACCCCATTCCCATCATTCCCGTGGAGACGACACTGCGCCAACCCAAACCCCAGTGGTTGCGGGTGCGCTCGCCCCTGTCGCCGGAGGTGGATCGCCTCAAGCACGTCCTCCGCGACGCCGGGCTGCACACGGTCTGTGAAGAGGCTTCCTGCCCCAATCTGGGAGAATGCTTCGGGAGTGGCACCGCCACCTTCATGATCCTCGGCGACCTCTGCACCCGCCGCTGCCCCTTTTGTGACGTCGCCCATGGCCGGCCCCTGCCCCCCGATCCCGAGGAACCGGCCCACCTGGCCGCTACCGTGGCGCGCATGGATTTGCGCTTCGTCGTGGTCACCTCTGTCGATCGTGACGATCTCCGCGATGGCGGCGCCGGCCATTTCGCCGCTGTCATCCGTGCGTTGCGCGCGGAATGCCCGGATTTGCATATCGAAACCCTGGTGCCCGATTTTCGCGGGCGCATGTCCCAGGCCCTGGAAGTCTTTGGGGAAACGCCACCCGACGTCTTCAATCACAATCTCGAAACCGTCCCCAGGCTCTATCGCTGGGCGCGCCCCGGCGCGGATTATCGACACTCCCTGCAACTCCTGGCGGAATTCAAGGCGTGCCAGCCCGCCGTGCCGACCAAATCCGGCCTCATGCTGGGCCTGGGCGAAACCCTCGACGAGATCCGGGCCGTCATGGCCGATCTGCGGCAGGCCGGCTGTGAACTGCTCACCCTGGGCCAATACCTGGCCCCATCGCGTCATCACCTGCCCGTGGACCGCTACGTTACACCCGAAGAATTTGCCCGGTTGCAGCGGGACGGCGACGCCATGGGCTTTCGCCATGTAGCCAGCGGCCCCCTGGTACGTTCCTCCTACCACGCGGAACGCAGTTATCATGAAATGGCCCCGGATACGCGCGATGGGTGAGATTCCCAGACTGCTTGCTGCCCGGCTGAGGCGATAAGGGCGCATGCGCTACACGACGCTACTCACCTTGGCCTCCGGGCTCCTGCAGCCGCCCGGCATCCTCTTCGCCGTGGCGCTCTTTGGCTGGTTGCTGGAGATCCTGGGCTGGCGCTATTTCGGACGTATCCTCCTGCTCCTCGCCCTTGCGACCCTGTATTTCCTCTCTACGGCAGTCGGCGCGAGAATGCTGGTTTTTCCCCTGGAAAACCGCTATCCACCCCTGCTCAAACCTCTGAGTGGGCCCGATGCCCCCCAGGCCATCGTCGTCCTCGGCGGCGGCGAAATCATGGATGCCCCCGACAAAAAGGGTGAAACGGTCAATGCCCGCACCCTCATACGCCTTCTGGGGGCAGCCCGGCTCGCCAATGCCACCGGCCTGCCCACCGTGCCCAGTGGCGGCGCCCCACGCCTGGGCGCCGCTCCCGAAGCCGTGACCATGGCCGATGTCCTGCGCCGGGACCTCCACCTCACCACCCCCATCTGGCCGGAGACCCATTCCTACAATACCGCCGCCAATGCCTTCGACAGCGCCACCCTCCTCGCCAGCCACGATGTCCAGCGCATTTATCTGGTCACCTCCGCCCTGCACATGCCCCGAGCCATGGCCTGGTTTGCGCGCACCCCCCTACAGGTCGTCCCGGCGCCCACCGATTACCGCCTGGACCGGGTTCGCGATGACGCCCTGGATGCCTGGCTGCCGCGCGCCATCTATCTGGAAGTCAGCAGCGAAGCCGTCCATGAATACCTCGGATTATTCTGGCTCTGGCTTCAGGAGCACAGCGCCAGCAAGGGCGTCTAGGGCCGCATCACCAGGGCTTCCCCGCCACGGTATGGCCCCTTTGCCCTTTTCCGGCTCCCTCTATTGCTTCTGATCGGGGAAGCTCACCTCTACGTGCAAGTGTTCTTCCGGGGCGCTGGCACTCGCCAAGGGTAAAGGCGGTGGAACGGCGGCACCGTTAGCGGCCGGGCCGTAGGGCGCATAGGCATAGGGCCTGGCCGGAATGGCGGCCGCTATCTCCTGATAGCCGGGCGTACCGGCACTGATGGGCAAGGCCACGCTATCGTGGGCATGCACCACCTGTTTCACCCGTTGCCAGTCAATGGGCGCATGCAGATCGTGCCGGGCCATATAGCCCTTGATGCGCATCACCGCCCGCTGCAGGTCCGACATGCCGTCCTTATGATAAGCATGCAGGGGCTTGTAGGACTGCAGAACAATCTGGCCATCGCGCTCACCCACCAGATTGGGCTGGTCGATGATCCGCACCGGCGTGCCCGTCGCGACCAACGGGAATAGCTGCGCCACATTTTCCGGATACATCTGAAAGCAGCCCTGGCTGGCGCGCATGCCCACGCCCCAGGGATGATAGGTCCCGTGGATGTAGATACCCGACAAGCCCGTCTCCATGGCCAGTTCGCCCATGGGATTCTCCGCGCCCGGCGGCCAATACCACGGAATATCCATGTGGTATTTCTTTTCAAACCAGGCATGGATATTCTTGGGGACATTCCAGGCCGGCATGCGGAATTTGGCAATGATCCGCGTCGTCGTGAGCCCCTCCTTCCAGCCGGGCAGGAAAACGCCCACCGGATAAGTAAAAACGACCGGGTCGTTGGGGGGAAAGTAATAGAGGCGACGGGCCGGGATATCCACCACGATCCCCGTCCACGGGCGGGGCGGCAGGACATACTCCGCAGGAATGATCACCTTGGCCGCCTGCCCCGGCAGCCAGGGATTCACCCCCGGATTGGCACCTGTCACCTGGTTGTAACCCAGGTCGTAAAAGCGCCCGATATCCAGCAAAGTATCATCCCTGTGGGTGGTTACCGCCTGCAAGCGGCCGACCACATCCCCATGGGAGGGGAGCGCGTAAACGCTGGCCTGGGCCACCGCGGCCGTCAACGCCAGGACTACGCCCAGCACCCATCGCTCCGACTGTATGCGCATATATTCTTCGACTCCCCAATGATGATCACGGCATGAACGGGCATTTTTTGCACACGCCCCTTTGCGATCACATAGACCACAAAGATGCGGGAAATACTCCCGGCCAGCGAGAGATCCCCGGCCGACCCGTGGTACCGCAGCCCCGACAAAGCGTTGGCAGCCATCCCCCGAATATTCAGCCCAACGGCAATTGGCGCAGGGGTTTTTGCCGCGACTTCGGTCCAAGCCGTCGTTGTTCCTGGCGAAAGCCCGCGCCCGGCTGGCGAATTGTTTGCGCCCAAAGGCGAGCTTTCGCCTGCCGGCGGGATGAGCCGTAGAACAACAGGCGTGGGCCGCCGCAGCAAAAAACCCCTTCGCCAACGGCCGGATCTAGGTTCATAATAACGCAAAAGAGGAGCTGGGCATGGAATCACCCCATATCGTTTTGCTGCGGGACGCCCTGGGCGGAACCCCCATTACCCAGGCGGAGATCAGGGACGCCCTCCAGCGCGTCGACCGCCTCGTTGCCGATCTCGCCGGTGACTTGCAAGTCTCCTATGCCGGGCCCTTCGTCGGCCCGCCACTGGCACCGGAACAACACCAATTATGCGTGCGGGAGCACCACTGGCCACGCGACGTTCATGCCTGGGGTGTCGCCTTGTGCAGCACCCATCCCACCCATGCCGGGCGCGCCGACTGGCGCCTGGGGGGTGTCAGCAGGGATCGTCTGCCCATTGTCCTCCAAGCCCTACCCGCTTTCTTCGCCGGGTACGCCCAGTCCGCTGCTGACGCGGGCATGGTCCAGCGCGGCAGTTGCCGCCGCCTCCGGGAGATCGCCCACACCCTCGCATTGACAGGCGCCTGAAAGCATCTATTTAACCGGCATATGGCAGAAAGCATTAAGGCCTCCCCGATCCTTTGAGAAAATTGCCAATGATGGAACTACCTCTTACCAGCCTGATCCTCATTGCCAGTCTTGTCGTTCTGGTGCTGGTCGCGGTTTTGTGGAAGCTGCGTGCCCGGAAAAAACCCGCAGCGACGCCTCGCCCGAAAAGCCCGGCGCAAAAAACGCCTCGCCCCAGCGTTAGCGCCGGCAAGGCCGAAGAAGCCGCTCCCGCGGCAAGCGCAGCGGCACAGATCGAAGAGGTCAGCATTCTCGATGAGGTGGAGATCTATCTGTCCTATGGTCACCTGGAGCAGGCCAGCACTACCCTGCGCTGGTATGTGGACCACCATCGCGGCGACCAGGAACAGGCACGGCGTCTACTGGAGATTTATCTCGCCCTCGGGGATGTGGACCACTACGCCGAAATCCTCGAACGGCTTTGTGAGGACCCGGCCGCTACGGGAGTCGACTGCCGTGAGGACATCTTTGCCGGCCTGCAGCTAGACCCGCAAAATTTGCAACTGCGGGTGCTCGCCGAGGTTCTGCTCGGCATGAGTGTTGCGGCCATCGAAGCCGAGCTGGCCCAGCGCAGGCCCCAACGCGTTGATACCGGACAAGCCATGGCCCATAGGGCCCTTGCCGAGGCCCGGCAAGATCTGGAACAGGCCATCGTCAACCCCGAGCCCTTCGATCTCGGCGACATCAGTCTCAGCGGTTTCAATGTCCCCACCGACAAGAGCCAACGCCGGGAGGCAGAATCCCCGGGCCCAACGCAGGACAACTTCCCCCTACTCGTCGGTGAAATGTCTCTTGGCGTGCTGGATGAAGCAGAAACTACCGCAGTGGCAGGTATCATTTCCCCGCTGATCGCCGCGCGCCAGTTGCGCGCCGCAGGGCAGGACGATGTAGCCGAACGCATTCTCCGCCGCAATCTGATCCTCGATCCCCGGAAACTGGCCCTGCATGTGGAGTTGCTGGAACTGCTCTACCACCGCCGCCAGGCCGCCACCTATGCGGAAGAACTGCTGTATCTCTACCTCACCTTATGGGGCGCAGGCGCCGCCTTGCGCCATCGCCTCCTCCATTACGGCCGGCACCTGGGTGCACATCTCCTATGGCCCGAACTGGAAAATATCGACGACAATGAATATCGCCTCGCGCCTCTGGCGGAACAATATGGCCTTTACGTTCCCATCACTGCCATCCCCATCAGTAGTCCGCCCCTGATTCTGGAGCAGATCCGGCGGGACAACGTCATCGCCACCGCGAATCAGGATGACAGTGTTCTGCATGAGTTCAACCAGCTACTCGATTACGGGCAAGTCGAAGAAGCCGTAGCCCTGCTGGAAATGGCCACTATCGCCCAACCCGCCAATGGCGATTATTATGCACCACTTTTGGAGATGTACGAGCGCATGGATGCCCAGGATCGCTTTTCGGACTTTATCAAGGCCGTGCTGGCAGCCGATACCCAACCAGACGAGGAAATTATGCGGCAAATGTTTGACCTCGCCGAGCGGCTCCAGCGCCGCACCCGGCATGCGATTTAGGACGGGATCATGAGCCAGCCTTCTGCTATGAGTGGTGAAATTTTAGTCCGCACGGTGGGCATGGACAGCCGGAAAGAGGCCGTCTTTCGCATGGCATTCAAGATGCACACGCGCCATTCCTATCGCCTGCTGGAAGCGCAGGAATCCCACGATCCCACCTTGGCCATCATCGATGTGGATGGCCCCGAAGGGATGAATCTCGCCCATCGCTTTCGCCAGGAACATCTGCAACTGCCTATCCTGATTACCAGCATCACCCCCGATGCGGCCAGCGGCTTCCCCGCCCTGCAGAAACCCGTGCGCATGGAAACCCTATTCCCCGCCCTGGAAGCCTTGTTGCAAAAGGGGCCGCAAGAGTCGGCCCCCGCCGCAGTGCCTACCCCACCGGCAGCGGGCCAAGGCAAGGCGACCACAGCCACCGTCACGCCCATCCGTCCCGACCTCGCCGGACAGACGGTACCTATCCCGGAAAAGACCTCCATCGCTCCGCCCCCTGCACAAGCTGTTGCCGCGCCGCGCCCGGCGGCACCCGTTCTACATCCCGAAGATGTGCGTCCCTTTGATCCGGAGCAGGGCTTGCTGGGCTTGCTCCTCATGGTTCGTCGAGATCAGGTACCGGCAGTGATCGTGGAAGGCGCACAGCGGGTCATCCTCAAGATCGATCCCATTGCCGATCAGGTGCTATCCCTGGTGGACGATGAGACGCTCAAAACGCTCGCGCAAAATCCGGCCCAACGTTTACAAGCCCGTACCCCGAGCAGCGCCGACATTCCCGCCAACACGCCGGTGCGCCACCTGACCTTGCAGGCCCTCCTGTGGCAAGTGGGGGCCTGGACCGCGAACGGTCGCCTGATCAACCGTCTGCAGCCCAACACTCCGGTCCAACTCAGGCACTGGCCCAATCTCACGCGATTAGCCATGTTACCGGAAGCCCTGCGTCTGGCAGCGTTCCTGTCCAGGTCACCCGCAGCGCCGGTATTGACCGTCAAAATGCTGCGCGTCGCGCCCGCTGATCTATTCAACTTTCTGGCCGCCTCCGAAAGCCTGGGTCTGCTGCGCTATAGCGCCATCGGCAGTACCGAGGCCAAGACAGCGACGCCGGCGGTAGAACCCGGAAAACAGGAAATCCCCACCGCGCGTCGCGGCTTCCTCGGCCGGCTCCTGGCGCGCATTGCCGGCCTATAGCCTATAGAACCAGTCGCCGCGTTTTCTACGGTGCGCAAAAAAAGGAGCGCCTGCAGTGAGAGAAGATAACAAGATCATTTTTACCGGCCCGGTGGGAGCCGGGAAGACCAGTGCCATTTCTGCCCTTTCGGATATACCGATCATTGCCACCGATGCGGCTGCTTCGGACATGACCCTGAACCGCAAGGGCTACACCACCGTGGCCATGGATTACGGCACCCTCAATCTCGACGCCCATACCAAAGTCCATCTCTATGGCACCCCCGGGCAAGAGCGATTTGATTTCATGTGGGATATCCTCACCACCGGCGGTCTGGGTCTCATCCTGATGCTGGACAATACCCGGCCCAACCCCAAAAAAGACATGCATTTCTTTCTCCATGCCTTCAAAGATTTCATTGTCGATGTGCCGGTAGTGATCGGCATTTCCAAGAGCGACATCAAGGCGCAACCCACGCCGGCAGATTACGCCGACGCCCTGCCCGAGATAACGGCAGATCTGCAGATGCTCAATCCCATGCCACCCATCTTTGAGGTGGATGGACGGCGCAAGGACGATGTGAAAAACCTCGTCATGGCCCTGCTCTATTCCATTGACCCCGGCATTGGGGAAAACCCATGAGTGTCGATCTGGCACCGTCCACAGAACGGCTCTACGCGCAGGTTACTCCCGCCGGGGCCTTCTATGCCGTGTCCAGCCCGGAACATGAAGGCAATCGCGCCATCCTGCTGCGCATCCTGGAAGAAGGGGGCGCTGCGCCCTTTACCACCGCGACAGCCATGAGCTGGACCCAGAGCAATGATGCGGAAGAGGCCCTGCGCAGCATTTTCCGCCTTCAGCGCCTGGGGCTTGTGCGCGGCTCTACCGAGGCACCGCTGCCTAGCCAGGATCGGCTGGAGGATATTCTGCCGTCCCTCCTGGCGCGACTGTCCGACACCAATAAGGCGCTGCTGGCCGACGAGAATGGCTTCTACCTGGCCGCGGCGGGTTTTCTCCATGAGGCGGCCGAAGAGCTGGCCGGCCTTTCTGCAGACCTGCTCGCCCTGCAAACCCGCCATAGCCGCCTCCTCAAAAACAATCTCCGGGTGAGCACGGAAGCCTGGGCGCTGGTGGACCCGGCGGGCCGCTCCGAACTCGGTTTCTGGCCGCTCTTTATCGGCAAGCAACGCTTTATGCTCATCATCAGCGGCACTCCCCGCCTCCAAAACCAGGCCTTTGTGACCCTGGCGCAGGTTCTGGACCAACGTTATCGCTGAAGGTGAAATGCTCGCCCCCGTAACGCCCCTATTTTCAATGTATCAGGAGAAACACCATGCGCGAAGAAATGCTTAAATCCATCCTCAGCGATCTGAATGGCTCATCGGCCGACATCGAGGCCTCGGCGGTCATCTCTACGGACGGCCTGACCATTGCCTCCATGCTTGCCGCCAATATGGACGAAGATCGCGTGGGAGCCATGGCCGCAGCCATGCTCTCTCTGGGTGACCGCACTTCTGCCGAATTGTCCCGCGGCGAGCTCGAACAGGTCATGATCAAAGGCGACAATGGCTATGTGCTGCTCATCCATGCCGGCCGGGATGCGGTATTGACCGTCATTGCCCGCAAGGAGGCCAAGCTGGGGCTGGTATTCCTCGACGCCAAGCGGGCGGCCAGCGGTATTGCCGAGATGCTTTGATACGGGATCATTGAAAGAGGGCCCTCGCCCTTCACAAAGTTGGCGACCGTGGGTGATAATGCACCATTTCTCCCAGAGACTGCCATGACTTTCCAGGAACTCATCCAGAGGCTGCAAGGCTACTGGGCTGATCAAGGTTGCGTACTGTTACAGCCCATGGACATGCCGGTGGGTGCGGGTACATTCCATCCTGCCACTTTTCTGCGCGCCCTGGGTCCGGAACCCTGGCGCGCCGCCTACGTGCAACCCTCGCGGCGTCCTGCCGATGGCCGCTACGGCGACAATCCCAACCGCCTCCAGCATTACTACCAATTTCAGGTGGTCCTGAAACCTAACCCCGGTGATCTGCAGGAACTCTACCTCGGCTCCCTGGCGACCCTGGGGATTGACCATCAGGTTCATGATATCCGCTTCGTCGAAGACGACTGGGAATCCCCCACCCTCGGTGCCTGGGGACTGGGTTGGGAGGTCTGGCTCAATGGCATGGAAGTCACCCAGTTCACCTACTTTCAGCAGGTGGGAGGGCTGGACTGCCACCCGGTCATGGGGGAAATCACCTACGGCCTGGAACGGCTGGCCATGTATCTGCAGGGCGTGGAAAGTGTCTACGACCTCGTCTGGACGCCCGGCGTGCGTTACGGCGATGTCTTTCACCAGAATGAAGTAGAGCAGTCCCGCTACAATTTTGAGCTCGCGCCCGTCGCAGACCTCTTTTCGCGTTTCGACCGGGCCGAGCAGGATTGTCAGGCGCTACTCGCGGCAGCCCTGCCCCTACCCGCCTATGAGCGGGTACTGGAATGCTCCCACGCCTTCAACCTCCTCGATGCGCGGCGGGCCATTGGTGTCAATGAACGCGCCCGTTTCATCGGCCGGGTGCGAACCCTGGCGCGGGGGGTTGCCGAATCCTACGCCGCTACCCGTGAGGCCATGGGCCATCCCCTGCTACGGAGTGAAGATGTCTGAGCATGACGATTTCCTACTGGAACTGGGCTGTGAAGAACTCCCCGCCCGCGAACAACTCCCGCTGCAGGCGGCGGCCATGGAAATCCTTCCCCGGCTTCTGGAGGAAGCGAGTCTCGACCAGGGTAGTGTGCATGCTTTCGTGACGCCCCGCCGCCTGGCACTATGGGTGGAACGCCTCGCTCGGCATAGCCGGCCGCGAGAAATCCTGCGCCGCGGGCCGGCGGCGGATCGCGCTTATGACGCCGACGGGGTACCCAGCCAGGCGGCCGCCGGCTTCGCCCGATCCTGTGGTGTGGAGATGCAGGATCTCATCACCCTGGATACCGACAAGGGTGCCTTTCTGGCCTGGCGGCAGATGGAAGCGCCGCAAAGCAGTAATGCGCTCTTGCCCGGCATCATCCAGGAGTTCCTGCGCAGTCTTCCCCTGCGTAAACGCATGCGCTGGGGCCACCGTGAGGAGAGCTTTTTACGCCCGGTGCGCTGGCTGCTGCTGCGCCATGGTGACGAGGTCATTCCCTTTCAGGCCTTTGGTCTGGAGACCCAGGGCACGAGCTATGGCCATCGCGTCCACCATCCCCGGGCCGTGACCATCGCCCGGCCATCGAGCTATGCAGAGGACCTGCAGGCGGCCTTTGTCATGGCCGACTTTGCCGAGCGCCGCGCCGCCATCGCCCAAAAGGCCGCCGGCCTCGCTGCGGATATGGAAGCAACGGCCATCCTCCCCTCCAGCCTGCTCGAAGAGATCACCGGCCTCAACGAATGGCCGGTGATCCTCGCCGGGGCCTTTTCCGCAGACTACCTGGCCATCCCCGAAGAAGTGCTGATTACCGTGATGATGCAGCACCAGCGCTATATCCCTTTGCGCGGCCCCAAAGGCGGGCTCATCCAACACTACCTCTTTGCGGCCAATCTCCGCAGCCTCGATCCGGCCGCCGTTGTCCACGGTAACAACCGGGTCCTGCGGGCGCGGCTGGCCGATGCAGAGTTCTTCTGGAACCAGGATCGTCGGCAATCCCTGGCCGAACGCCGCGCCGGTCTGGATGGCATCCTCTTTCAGGAGGGCCTGGGCAGCCTCCTGGCCAAGAGCGGCCGCCTGGAACATCTCGCCCCTCTCCTGGCGCCTCGCTTCGACGCCAATCCGCTGGCCGTTGGTCGTGCGGCCGCGCTGTGCAAGTGCGACCTGCTCACCGGTCTGGTGGGGGAGTTTCCCGAATTGCAGGGGATCATGGGTGGGCACTACGCCCGCCATGACGGCGAGCCCGATGCCGTTGCGGCGGCCATTGCCGGTCATTATGCGCCGATCGGCCGGGAAGACGGCATCCCTGCCGACGGCGGCGCCCAGTGTCTGGCCGTAGCGGACAAGCTCGATACCCTGGTGGGTTTTTTTGCCATCGGCCAGATCCCCAATGGCGATCGCGACCCCTTTGCCCTGCGCCGTGCCGCCCTGGGTATCTTGCGCATTGCCCTGGAAGGGGAGATCGGGCTGGATCTGATGGCGGCCATCAACGCCGCCATCAACGCTTACGGGCACCCCTTCAGCGCCCAGGCCGAGGCCGTCCGGAGCGCGGTTTTCGCCTTTTTGCTGGATCGCTTGCGGGTGCTCTTTCGCGAGGAAGGATTCCGTGCGGACCTGGTGGCGGCGGTCCTGGCTCGGCAACCGGCAAATCCCCTCGACGCCCGCCACCGACTGGAAGTCCTGGTGGAATTTTATCAGGGGAGCGAGGCCACGGCCCTGGCAACCATCAACAAGCGGGTTCACAATCTCTTGCGCAAGGAAGGGGTGGGCACCGCTATGAGGGTCGATCCGGCGCGTTTCCAGGACCCTGCCGAACGCGTCCTCTGGGAAGAATGGCAGGCGATGGCCCCCGCCGTGGAGGAACTCCTGGCCGAGCGGCGCTATGCCCCCGCCCTCGATCTGCTGGCGGGCCTGCGGCCTGCGGTGGATCGTTTCTTTGCGAGCGTACTGGTCATGGACGAGGATCTCGCGCTGCGCCGCAATCGGCTGGCATTACTGGGCGAACTGCAGGCCGCCTTTTTATCCATTGCCGATTTTTCACTCTTGCAGGGACAATGATGGGCAACCTGGTCATTCTCGATCGCGACGGGGTCATTAACGAGGATAGCGATGCCTACATCAAGTCCCCGGCCGAGTGGCGGCCCATTCCCGGTAGCCTGGAGGCCATCGCCCGCCTCAATCGGGCCGGATTTCTGGTGGCCATAGCCACCAATCAGTCCGGCGTGGGTCGTGGCCTCTTTGATCTGCGCACCCTCACCGCCATCCACACCCGCATGCGCCGGGAACTGGCGGCGGTGGGCGGGCGCGTGGACGCCATTTTTTTCTGCCCCCACTCCCCCGAGGCCCAGTGCCACTGCCGCAAGCCCCAACCCGGCCTCCTGCAGGAAATCAAGGAGCGCTTCCAAGTCCCCCTGGATGACGTACCTGCCATTGGCGATAGCCTGCGTGACCTGCAAGCGGCGCAGGCCGCGGGAGCCATGCCCATGCTCGTACTCACGGGCAAGGGTCCGGCCGCCCGCCTGCAGGCGGAAGCCATGGGCATCGCCGTGCATCGCGACCTCGCCGGCGCCGTCCAGGCCATTATCGAGGCATTGTGATCATCGCACTGCGTAGCATTCTGTTTTACTTCGGCTTCGCGCTATGGACCTTCCTCTGGGGGTCCGTCGTGCTCCTCTTCGTTCTGCTGCCCCGCGGGCCGCGCTCCTGGGCCTGCGGCTTCTGGGGCCGCGTCAGTGTGTACTGGCTGCGTTGGGCCTGTGGTGTCCGTTTTCGCGTCACGGGCGAGGAAAATATCCCCAAATGCCCCTGCGTCATCGTCGCCAACCACCAATCCGCCCTGGAAACCCTCCTGCTCTGGGTCATTTTCCGGCGTATTTCCTATGTCCTCAAGAAGGAACTCTTTCAGATTCCGGTCTTCGGCTGGGCCCTACGCCTTTCCTGGCCCATCGGCATCGATCGGCGCCAGGGCAAACGCGCCATGGTGCAGGTCCTGGAAGAAGGCAAGGAACGCCTGACCGCCGGTTTCCATGTCCTGATCTTCCCCGAGGGCACCCGTCATCCCTGTGGCGAGGTGGGCGAGTTCAGCAATACCGCGGCGGGACTGGCGGTTCGCGCCCGGGTGCCGCTTCTGCCGGTCGCCCTCAATGCCGGCTGTTTCTGGCCGCGCGACGACTGGCGCAAACGCCCGGGCATCGTGGAGATACGGATCGCCCCGCCCATCATGCCCGGGGACGACAAGGCTGGCGTCCTCACCGCCAAGGCCCATGCCTGGATCAGCCAGGCCGTCGCCCAGATGGATGGGGGGTCGGCAGCGCCGCCGCCAAGACCCGGCGCATGATGGCGTCGGCAATATCCACCCCGCTTACCCGCTCGATGCCCTCCAGGCTGGGCACCGGATTCACTTCCAGTACCAGGGCTTGGCCATCGCCATCCGCCATGAGGTCCACGCCGGCAAAATCCAGGCCCAGGGCGGCGGTGGCGCGCAGGGCAATGGCCGCCCAGGTGGCTGGCAGATCCCCCACCGGCGTCGCCTCACCCCCGCGATGCAGGTTGCTGCGAAAATCGTCCAGGGGCGCGCGGCGGCGCATGGCCGCCAGGATTTGTCCGGCGAGGACGATGACCCGAAGATCCTCCCTACCCGCGAGATAGCGCTGCACCACGGCCTCCTGCTGGAGATGGAGCAAAGTATCCAGGAGCCCCCGCGCCGAGGCCGCACTCTCGGCGAGCATGACCCCCACCCCCTGGGACCCCTCCAGCAGTTTGCTCACCAGGGGCCAGCCCACCTGCGCCATGGCCATCTCCCGTTGCTGCGGATCGCTGAAATAGACCGTCCTGGGTACCGGCACGCCCGCCTGCACCAGGACTTGCAGGGCCGCAAACTTGTCTCGCGCCAGTTCCAGGGCCGCAGCCCCATTGAGGCAATAACTGCCCTGACTCGCGAAATGACGGAGCAATCGCCCCCCCAGGCGGGTGATGGGACTGCCGATCCGGGGAATGGCCGCAGCACAGGACAGCAAGCGCTCGGTGCCGTGGTAGAGGACAGAACCTGCGCTATCCAGCGCCAGTAGACAGGCCCCGGGATCCAGGACCAGCGGCACGGCACCGAGATGCTCTGCCGCCGCCACCAGGCGGCGCGTGGAATACAGCTCCGGGCGCCGCGAGAGGATAGCAATGCAGGGCGCCGTCACGGGGTGCTGCCGCCATCAGTGCTGCCGCCATCAGCATATCTTAGGTAAGGCAACTCCCCATGGGCGATGGAACGGGCGATGAAAGCTGCCCGACCGGGCCGCTGCGCCTCCAGGATAGGGCGCGCCAGGGAGGGCACCCCGGCAACGGCGGCAAAAAGCACTTCCAGCTCCCAGGGGTCCACCCGCAATGAGCCGAAGAGATCGCCATCCGCCGCCCGCCGCCAGAATAGATTGGGCAGCCAGCCTTTCCCCTGCAACGAGGGGAGTTGATACAGGGCTACACAGCGGGCCTCGATCCCGGCTAGGGACGCGTCCTGTTGCTCGGGGGTCGAAGAGGAAGGCGGGAGGGAATGCTCCGACATAAATATCCGTAGAGTGACCAGGGTAGGTCAGGGCATTGTCAGCGGGCGCTTTCCCCTCGTCAATGGCCGAAGGACGGAGACGGAGACCGGTCCCCCTGAGGAATTTTATCACCCGCCTAGGGATGATCAGTGTAATGAATTGGCATAGGAATAATTCCGGAGCATAATAGTCGACAATGCAGGATTTCCCATGACGCAGCCAAGGAGCTATCCATGAGCGAGAACACACAGCAAGGCGTATCCGGACACGGCGCATTTTTCCAGGACACCAACCTCTCCGCCCAGGAGGCCGAAACCGCAACGGCCTGGGTGCGTAGCCATGTGGATCGGCGCAGCGTGGATCTGGGCGAGCGGATGGACGACATCCGCGACCACATGTGGCAGTTGGAGAAGGAAGGCGAGATCATCGTCCACCGCATCAACCCCGAGCATCGCGCCGAAACCGTGCAAACCCTCTATGGCTGGGACAAAAAGGTTCCCACCAACAACCTCTGGCATCACAAAAGCTGCGGGCAGTGCGGCAATATCCCCGGTTACCCCACCAGCCTCATGTGGTTCATGAACAAGCTGGGCATCGACTATCTCGACGAGACCGACCAGACCTCCTGTACCGCCTGGAACTATCACGGCTCCGGCATCGGCAACGTGGAGTCCCTGGCCGCCGTATTCCTGCGCAACTTCCATCAGGCCTATGTCTCCGGCAAGCAGCACGGCTTCGAGAACGGCCACTTCTTCCCCCTGGTGCACTGCGGCACCTCCTTCGGCAACTACAAGGAGATCCGCAAGTATCTCGTCGAATCCGCCGAACTGCGGGAGAAGGTCAAAAAGATCCTCGGCAAGCTCGGCCGCCTCGTCGACGGCAAGATCGTCATCCCCGAGGAAGTGGTGCATTACAGCGAATGGCTGCACGTCATGCGCAACCGCATCGCCTCGGAGCTGCAGGTGGTGGACATGAGCAACATCCGCGTCACCGTCCATGCCGCCTGTCACTATTACAAGATGGTGCAGGAAGACG
The DNA here is from genome assembly GCA_021794385.1 of Pseudomonadota bacterium. Classification (GTDB taxonomy): domain Bacteria; phylum Pseudomonadota; class Gammaproteobacteria; order Acidithiobacillales; family Acidithiobacillaceae; genus Acidithiobacillus_B. The sequence continues at coordinate 26,840 of JAJYQY010000047.1, forward strand.
CCATTTACGACAACGCGGTGCTCGGCGGCAACCGCACCGCCGTCGGCACCTCCGTCGCCCAGGCCCTGGGCGCCCAGGTCATCGACTACTCCACTTGGTACGACTGCTGCGGCTTCGGTTTCCGCCACATCATCTCCGAGCGCGAGTTCACCCGCAGCTTCTCCATGAACCGCAAGATCAAGGTGGCGCGGGAAGAGGCCAGGGCCGATGTCATGATCGGTATCGACACCGGTTGCATCACCACCCTGGACAAGAATCAGTGGATCGGCAAGGCCCACGACATGAACTACTCCATGCCCATCATTGCCGATGTACAACTCGCCGCCCTGGCCTGTGGCGCCGATCCCTTCAAGATCGTGCAACTGCAGTGGCATGCCTCCCCCTGCGAAGACCTCGTCGAGAAGATGGGCATCAGTTGGGACCAGGCCAAGGCCGACTTCCAGGGCTACCTCAAGCAGGTGGAACAGGGCAACATCGAATACCTCTACAACCCTGAACTGGCCATCAACCAGAACATCAACATGAAAACGGGCGCTTAAGGAGATAGCTAGTGAGTGCACAAGATACTGTCTTGGTAGTAGGTTCGGGCCCGGCGGGCCTGTCGGCAGCGGCCACGGTTGCGGCCATGGGCAAGAAGGCCGTGCTGGTCGAGAAGGAAGACGTCCTGGGCGGTGCCCCCATTATTTCCGGCTACGCCAAACTCGTTCCCTCCGGCGAGTGGGCCAAGGACGCCATCGGTCGCATGGTGTCGCGGGTGGAAGGCGACGGCAATATCGCCATCCACAAGCAGACAAAGGTTACCAAGCTGGACGGTGAGGCCGGTAATTTCACTGCGGCCTTGAGCGACGGCAAGACGGTGGAAGCCGGCTCTGTGGTCCTGGCCACGGGCTTCACCCACTTCGACTCCATCAACAAGCCTGAATGGGGTTTCGGTACTTACGAAGACGTACTGACCACCACCCAGATGGAACAGATGGTCAGTAGCGGACAGATTCGTTGCCCCTCCGACGGGCGCGTGCCCGAGCGGGTAGCCATTCTGCTTTGCG
>JAJYQY010000006.1 GCA_021794385.1 Pseudomonadota bacterium
CCATCGACCTGTCCACGGCCAAGGATGCCCTGCGCGATCTCATCGATGTGCAAAAGCGCATGATCAGTCTGGACAATATCCAAAAAGTGGTGGCCGAATACTTTCATATTCGCGCTTCCGACATGCAGTCCAAGCGCCGCAGCCGCAACATTGCCCGACCGCGCCAAGTGGCCATGTGCATCACCAAAGAGTTGACCAATCACAGCCTCCCCGAAATTGGTGAAGCCTTTGGTGGCCGAGACCATACCACTGTGCTCCACGCTTGTCGACAAATTGAGAAGCTGCGGCGTGAAGATAACGGCATGGAAGAGGATTATAAAAATCTTCTGCGGATACTCGGCGCATGAACAAGCTGTGGATAAGCCTAGTGCCCTGCCCGGTACAAATCCGGTATGATTCGCACCCCCGCAATTCATCCCCGACCATACCTTTTTATCCACAGCTTCTGCCCAACATCAGGATAGCGACAAAGATATTAAAATCATTCCATTATCCTACCTATCCACAAGCCAAAACCCCTTTAATAGTAGTAAAAGAAAAAAGAAGATTATTTACAAATATTGGAGGCAAGGCATCATGAAATTCGTCATTGATCGAGAAAAGATCCTGCCCATACTCGGCAATATGGCCAATATTACCGATCGGCGGCCCATACAACCCATACTCGGCAACATCCTCATTCATGCGGAGAAGGAGCGGTGCAGATTTCTCGCCACCGATCTGGAAGTCCAATTGTCCGCAAGCATCGACAATCCGATGGACCAGGAAGGCCAGTGTACCGTCCCTGGGCGCAAACTCTTTGACATTTGCCGCGCCCTGCCCGAAAATAGCCAGATACAGATCCACAAAGACGGTGAAAAAGTCACGGTGCGCGCCGGTAATGCCCGTTTTACCCTCCATACCTTACCTGCCGAAACCTTTCCGTACCTCAGCATCGCCGACCCCGGTTGTTCCGGATCCTGTCTCTCCCCGGCCTTGCACAGCGCGCTCAATACCGCGGCAACAGCCATGGCGCAAAACGATGCACGCTTTTTCTTAAACGGTGTCTTACTGGAAATACAGGGCAGTCTGCTCCGTTGTGTCAGCACCGACGGCCATCGTCTAGCCATGATGGAAATCCCCTTTGACTCCTTAGGGGATACGCCGCTCTATCAGGGTATCCTGCCGCGCAAGGCGGTGATTGAATTACTACGCTTGCTGGCGGGCAATACCGGTGAAACGACCCTACTGCTTGCCGAAACGAGTTTCGTCCTGGAACAGGACGATCTGCAGTTTGCCTGTAAACTCATCGATGCCAAATATCCGGAATACCGTCGCGTCATTCCTGAAAACCATCCCCATCTGGCCCAGGTAGACCGACAAAAGCTGAAAAGCGCCTTGCAGCAGGTAAGCATTCTCACGGCGGATAAAAATCCGGCGACCCGCATGACCCTGAACCCGGAACAGATGATTTTACGCGCGCACAATGAGGAGCAGGAGGATGCCGAGATAGGCTTTCCCATCCATTTTGATGGCCCGACGATGGAAATTGCCTTCAACATTCATTATCTCCTGGACGCCACCCAGATCTTCGCTGAAGAAACCCTCACCATGCGCTTACGCGATGGCGGCAGTAGCGCCCTTTTCACCAGTGCGGAGCAGAACACGCCGCTCTATGTCGTCATGCCGATGCGAATCTGATATGCCCTTGCGGGATCTGCACATCGAAGGAGTGAGATGCATCAGGTGTTTGCATTTGCAGGCAGACGCCCGCTGGAACTGGCTGGTAGGCCCCAACGGCGCCGGCAAGAGCAGTGTGCTGGAGGCCATTCATACCCTGGGCACCGGTCAGAGCTGGCGCCGTGGCCTGCGCCATTTGCGCCGCGACGGCTGTCAGGAGTACCTTATTACCGCCCACCTGGCCCAGGATCCCGCCGATGCGCTTATCGCCCTGCGTCGTAATGGGGAAGAACGGGATATCCGCTATGACGGAAGAAGCATCGACAGCGCTTGGTCGCTCCTCGACATTTTGCCCATTCAAACATTGAACGACCAAAATATTCATTTCATCAGCGATAATAACGAAAGTCGCAGACGCATCCTGGATTGGGGCGTATTTTATGGCAACCAGGCCTACGGTCAGATATTGCGAAATTATCGGCGCCTGCTGCAGCAACGCAATGCCTGGCTCAAGAAAAGATATCCTGCCCAGCCCTGGGATGCCCAGTTGGCGGTGATGGGAGAACAGGTCCATCAGCATCGTCAGGCCCATCTGACCGCCCTGCAACCCCTGACGGAGCAGCTCTGGCAGGAGTGGACGCAGCGCCCCGGCCAGTTTCAAATCACCCTCCAGCCGGGTTGGAAGGAGGAACTCCCCTTGCTGAGTTGCCTCACCCATGATCGCCAGCGGGATGAGGATCTGGGCTTTACCCATAGTGGTCCGCACCGGGCGCATCTGGCCTTCAAGGTGGCGGGGAAACCCGTAGCGGATATTTTATCCCGCGGCCAGTTACGGCTCTTGGGGCTTTCTTATCGCCTGGCGCAACTCGCCCTTCTCCAGCAACAGGCACGGGTCGCGCCGGTAGTCCTTATGGACGACTTTGCCGCCGAACTCGACCGTCAGGCACGGCGCTGGCTGGTGGAGCGTCTGGACGCTTTGGCCTTACAGGTTTTTGCGGCAGTCACCGACAACGAACAGATTCCCCATGGACATCATGGGCACCGATTTCATTTACGTGAAGGTCATCTCATCGAAGGAATAGCGGCATGACGAGCAACGCGAAGTACGATGCTACCAGTATCCAGGTATTACGCGGCCTTGAGGCAGTGCGCAAAAGGCCGGGTATGTATATTGGCGATACGGACGATGGTAGCGGCCTTCATCACATGGTCTTTGAAGTCGTCGATAATGCCATCGACGAATCTTTGGGCGGCTATTGCGACACCATTGTCGTTACCATCCACGATGATGAATCGGTGAGTGTGAGCGACAACGGGCGCGGCATACCGGTGGATATGCACGCTGAAGAAGGGCGATCGGCCGCCGAAGTGATCATGACGGTGCTCCATGCCGGCGGCAAATTTAACGACAATGCCTATAAAGTGTCGGGCGGCTTGCATGGGGTGGGGGTATCGGTGGTCAACGCCCTGTCGGAATCCCTGAAGCTGAAAATCCGCCGCGATGGTTATCACTGGACCCAGGAATACCGGGAAGGGGATCCGGTCACGCCGATCCAGCGCGGTGAGCCGTCGCGCAAACACGGGACGACCATTCACTTCAAGCCTTCCGCCAAGATCTTCACCGATATCCATTTCCATTTCGATATCCTGGCCAAGCGGCTGCGCGAACTGGCCTTCCTCAATTCCGGCGTGCATATCACCCTGCGCGATGAACGCAGCGGGCGTGAGGAAATCTTTCATTATCAAGGCGGCATTCGTGCCTTTGTGGAACACCTCAATCGCAGTAAAACACCGGTCCACCCCAGTGTCATTACCCTCACCGGACAGCGCGACGGCATCGTCGTGGACGCTGCCCTGCAATGGAACGAAGGCTATAGCGAGGCGGTCTTCTGCTTTACCAACAATATTCCTCAGGGGGATGGCGGCACCCATCTGGCGGGCTTTCGCGGGGCGCTGACGCGCACCATGAATCAGTATATGGAACGGGAAGGGCTGGCGGCCAAGGCCAAGGTGGCCATCACCGGCGACGACTCCCGGGAAGGGCTGACGGCGGTGCTCTCGGTGAAGGTGCCGGACCCGAAGTTTTCCTCCCAGACCAAGGACAAGCTGGTGTCCAGCGAGGTCAAGCCGGTGGTGGAATCGTGCATGGCCGAGGCCCTGGCCATTTTTCTGGACGAGCACCCCAAGGAGGCCCAGGCCATCGCCGCCAAGATCATCGAGGCGGCCCGCGCCCGGGAGGCGGCCAAGCGGGCCCGGGAGCTGACCCGCCGCAAGGGCGCCCTGGACATCGCCAATCTGCCGGGCAAGCTGGCCGACTGTCAGGAAAAGGATCCGGCCAAGAGCGAGATTTACCTGGTGGAAGGCGATTCCGCCGGCGGTTCGGCCAAACAGGGTCGGGATCGCCGTCATCAGGCCATTCTGCCCCTCAAGGGCAAGATCCTCAATGTGGAGCGGGCGCGCTTTGACAAGATGCTGTCTTCGGAGGAGATCGGCACCCTCATTACCGCCCTGGGTACCGGCATCGGCAAGGACGATTTCGATGTCCTCAAGCTGCGTTATCATCGCGTGATCATCATGACCGACGCCGATGTGGATGGCAGCCATATTCGTACCCTGCTGCTGACTTTTTTTTATCGGCAGATGCCGGCCCTGGTGGAACGCGGCTATATCTATATTGCCCAACCGCCCCTCTACAAGGTGAAAAAGGGCAAGGACGAACGTTATCTCAAGGACGACTCGGAGCTGGCGGCCTACTTGCGGGAGTTGGCCATCGAGGGCGCGCGCTTTACGCCCGGCAGTGGTCAGGAGATCCTTGCCCAGGACGATCTGGCCGGCCTCGTGCGCCAGTACCAGGGGGTCGAGGCCCTGATCCAGCGCCTGGAGCGGCGCTACCCCCAGTCTCTGCTGTGGGCGCTGGCGACGGTGACGCCGCTGCGAGAGGACGACCAGTCCCCGGCGGCCTGGGATGCCCTGGCGCAGCGCTTGGGGGGGATCCTGGAGGGCGCGGCCTTGCCGGGAGAGCATTTTGCCGTGGAGCGCCTGGGTGAGGAGGAGGCCCTGCGGCTCATGGTGCGGCGGGAGTGGCACGGCACGCGGGAAGCGCGCTTGCTCGATCAGGATTTCTTCAGCGGTGGTGACTACCAGCGTTTGGCCGATTATGCCCGGCAGGTGGAGGGCATGGTGGGCGAGGGGGCACGCATGGAACGGGGCGACAAGGGCATGACTGTGGCGCGCTTTCGCGGGGCCATGGAGTGGTTGCTGGCCGATGCGCGCAAGGGCGTGAATATCCAGCGTTATAAAGGTCTGGGTGAAATGAACCCGGAACAGCTCTGGGAAACCACCATGAACGCCGAAAACCGGCGTTTGCTGCAGGTCAATGTGGAAGACGCCATCGCCGCCGATGAGGTCTTTTCGACCTTGATGGGGGATGCGGTCGAGCCGCGCCGCCGTTTCATCGAGGAAAACGCCCGCTTCGTTTCACGCCTGGATGTCTGATTGTAGATTCGGCGGATTGAAGCCGGCTTAGGCGGCCTGGATGTTGTCCAGGGCCACGGGTACGACCCAGTGGACGATCTCCATACGCCCGTCGTGGTGCTCCACCAGGGCGGTGCAGCTCTCCACCCAGTCGCCGTCGTTGTAGTACAGCACGCCGTTGATGGTCTTTTGCTCGGGGTGGTGGATGTGGCCGCAGATCACGCCGTCGTAGCCGCGGCGCAGGGTTTCTTCCGCGAGCAGGGATTCGTAGTCGTTGATAAACTGGACGGCTTTTTTCACGTGGTATTTGATGTAGGCGCTCAAGGACCAGTGGCGGCGCACGCCAAGGACGCCAAAGAGGCGTTGCAGGTGGCGGTTCAGCCAGAGCAGGACGGTATAGCCGTGGTCGCCCAGGCGGGTCAGCCATTGGGCATAGCGCATGGCGGCGTCAAACTGGTCGCCATGGATGACCCAGAGACGTTTGCCGTCGGCGCTGTGATGCACATAATCTTCGAGGATGGCAATATCCCCCAGAGCGATGGCGTCCCCTTCCACATGGACCAGTTCCGAGAGCAGTTCGAAAATCGGATCATGATTGCCGCGGATGTAGCGCACCTGGACCCCGCTCCGGGCCATGCGCAGGATCTTCTGGACGACCGTGTTATGGTTTTTGGGCCAGTACCAGCGGATCTTGAGGCGCCAGAGGTCGATGATGTCGCCGACGAGAAATAGCTGTTCACAGGAGTGCTGCCGCAAAAAGTCGAGCAGGCTCTCGGCCTGGCAGCCGCGGGTGCCGAGGTGGATGTCGGAGATGAATATGGAACGGTACAGGGCCTGATTCATGATCGTCTCCTGCTGCTTTATGGTTCGCGCCTGGGCGCTGTTATAAAATGGTGGGTCGCTGCCGCAGCCCTTTGGCATTTTCCCCAAGCGCCCGGTGGCGTTGCCATGATCTGCGCAAGGCGCTGTTCGTGATATATTGCCAGTGAAATATGACAATTTGATGAACCCTGGATCAATTGGCGGTACCGACGCTTGAACGCGGGGACGGTGGCTGGCCTTTTTTCCTTTTAGCAGCAGGAGATGATGGTGCTCAATCCCCTTGGTTTTAGCTATTCGGAGCTTTTCACCGATACGGGTTTAGCCCGGCTGGACGGTGATTTTCTACGGTACCTGGGCGAGCAGGATGCGGTTTTGCGCGATGGGCTGCTGGCGTATCGGCACGGGACCGAGGTCC
>JAJYQY010000106.1 GCA_021794385.1 Pseudomonadota bacterium
GATAGGCGACGCGGTCCCTGAGCGTGCAGACGCAGCAGCCAGGGGGTGTAGCGCGGGTGGATGTGCAACTGATAGGCACCGGCCACCTCGCGCAATACGAGCGGCCCCGAACCCTGCACCAGCAGCCCCTGCAGGGCCTCCTCCCAGTCGCTGCCATCCTCCTCTGCAGCAAAGACCGCCGCCAACTGCTCCCGGGTCAGCGGCGTGTCGCTGGATAAAAACAGGGCCAGCAGCCGATCCTGCACGATGTTCAATGACGCGGCCGTCCTCGGAAAAACGGCAGTTGGCGGAGGTATTTTGCCGGATCCAGACTCATGGCGCCAGCACCGCCCATTCCCGCTCTCCCGTATTCAGCAACAGCAATGAGCGCTCGCGTAAAAGCTCGAGAATGGCCAATAGTGCCACGGCCAGATGCAGGCGACCGCCCTCCCGCGGCAGCAGGGCGGGCAACGGCCAGGGCTCCCGGCGCGTGGTGCAAAGCTGCAGGATATCCGCCATGCACTGGCGCAAGGCCAGCTCGGCGACAGGCAGATGGTGCTGTATCGCCGCGGCGCGCAAACGCCCCTGTATTCCTCGCCAACTCTGCACCAGATCGGTGAGCGTGGCCGCCGCCAAGGGGACAGGCAGCGGATCATGGCCAACGGCCAACGCTGGCCAGAAGTCACGCCCGGCCTGGGGAAGCTGGTCCAGGGCCTGAGCGGCGGCCTGCACCACGGCGAGGGCCTCAAGACGGCGCGCCAGCTCCAGGCGCGGATCCATTTCGTCCTCATCGACGCTGGGCGGCACCGGCAGGAGCATGCGCGCCTTGATCTCCGCCAGCCACGCCGCCATCAGCAAATATTCCGCGGCCAGCTCCAGATTGCGCCGCCGCGCCTCTTCCAGATAGTGCAGATATTGGCGCGTGACTTCCGCCACCGGGATATCGCGGATATCCATGCGATTGCGGCGAATCAGCCAGAGCAGCAGATCGAGGGGACCGGAAAAGGCATCGAGAAAGACTTCCAGCGCATCGGGCGGAATATAGAGCCCCTCCGGCATCGCCCCCAGATCCACTCCCTTGACCTGCACGGGAATCCCTTCCGGGCGCGCGGCGGCAGGGCCGGCTTCATGATTTGCTTCAGGGTAATGCGCGGCCATGATCCAGATGCATGGCGCTACGCACCTTTTCCAGGGTCTCTTCGGCCCTGGCCCTGGCCCGCAGCGCCCCGGATGCAACGATCTCCCGCAACTGCGCAGGGCGCGCCGCCCAATACTCGGCGCGTTCGCGGATGGGGGCCTGTTCGGCCAGTACCGCAGCAATCACCGGCTGTTTGCAATCCAGACAGCCAATCCCCGCCGTGGTACATCCCTCCCAGACCCAGGCCCGCGTCTCCGGGCTGGAGTAGACCTGATGAAATTCCCATACCGGGCATTTTTCCGGGTTGCCGGGGTCGTTGCGCCGCACCCGTGCGGGGTCCGTGGGCATGGCCCGGATCTTCCTGCCCACTTCCTCCGGCAATTCCCGCAAGGGAATGGTATTGCCATAGGATTTGCTCATCTTTTGCCCATCCAGGCCGGGCATTTTTGCCGCCTCCGTCAGGAGGGCCTGGGGCTCGATGAGGATCTCGCGCCCCCGGCCTTCGAGATGGGCCAGCAGTTGCGCACGCAACGCATCGCTGAGACCAGCCTGGACCAGCAGAAATGCCTGAGCCTCGGCCACCGCCGCCCCATCGCCCGCCTGCTGATAGCGTTCGCGCAGACCGAGATAGGTCCGGGCCGCCTTCTTGCCCATGGCCTGCAGGCCTTTTTCCACCTGCAATGGGGCATCCGGATCGCGGCCGTAGAGGCTATTGAAGCGGCGCGCCAGTTCGCGGGTGATCTCCAGATGGGCCACCTGATCGGCCCCCACCGGCACCTGACGCGCGCCGTAGAGCAGGATATCGGCACTCATCAGCAGCGGATAGCCGAGAAAGCCGAAGGTGGCCAGATCCCGTTCGCGGAGCTTTTCCTGCTGATCCTTGAAGCTCGGCACCCGCTCCAGCCAGGACAGCGGCGTGAGCATCCCCAGCAACAGCGCCAGCTCCGCATGTTGCGGCACCTGCGACTGAATGAAGAGCGTCGCCCGCTCGGGATCGACGCCCACCGCCAGCCACTCCACCAAGAGGTCCCAGACGGCCGTGCTGATCCCCTCGGGGGTTTCATAGTGGGTGGTCAGGGCGTGCCAGTCGGCCACAAAGAAAAAACAGTCATGGGCCACCTGCAGACGCAGCCAGTTCTTCAGGACGCCATGATAATGCCCCAAATGCAGGCGACCCGTGGAGCGCATCCCGGAGACAATGATTTCACCCATCACATTCCACCCATCTGCAGAAACACATTCCGCAAGAGAAAGAAAACCGGCCCCATCACCATCCCCAAAACCCCGGTAAAGAGCAGCACGATCAGAATAATGAAGCCATAGGGTTCGAGACGGCTTAGGGCATCGCTGGCCGGCCCGGGCAAAAGACCCACGGCCACCCGACCGCCATCCAGGGGCGGAATGGGGATCAAGTTGAGGATCATGAGGATCAGATTGATGGTGATCCCCGCCACGCCCATGAGCTGCATGGGCTCACTGATATAGGCCAATGGACCGGGCAGATGCGCGCCAGTCCACAACACCAGCGTCCAGAAAAAGGTCATGAGCAGATTGGCGACGGGGCCGGCCAGGGCCACCAGGACCATATCGCGCTTGGGATTGCGCAAACCGGCGAAATTGACCGGAACGGGCTTGGCATAGCCAAAAAGAAAGGGCGAACCAAGCAGGAGCAGCAACGCCGGCAGCAAAATGGTCCCGAAGGGATCTATATGTTTCAATGGATTGAGGGTCAGCCGCCCCATGAGCATGGCCGTGGGATCGCCATGTTTCCAGGCTACATAACCATGGGCCACCTCATGGACCGTGATGGCAAAAATCACCGGTATGGACCAGATGGCAATGGTTTTGATGAACTGCGCGGTATCTAACATAAGCGGAGTATAACAATCTCCCCGGGGAAATTGGAAAATTCCTGGCCGCCTTGCGCAGCACCCCCTAGGAGGCGGATGACAGCCCCAGTCGTGCCGGATCCCCCGCGCCCTCACGCACGATCCGGGGCGGCCAGGTCAACAGATCCACCACGGTGGAACAGAGCGTGCTGCCCGGGCCGCCCAGGAGGACCATATCCACTTGTCGCCCCATCTCCTCACAAATGCGTTCGGGGTCCGTCAGCGCCTCCGCATCCCCAGGCAACTGCAGGGTAGAACTCATGAGCGGCTCCCCCAGGCCGTCCAGCAGCGCGCGGCACAGGGGGTGATCGGGCAGGCGCACGCCAATACTGCGCTTGCGCGGATCGGCCAGACGCCGGGGCACATCATGGGTGGCCGGAAGGATGAAGGTATAAGGCCCGGGGAGGGCCCGGCGCAGCAGGGCAAAGGCACGGTCATCCAGCTTGGCGTATTCGGCCAATTGGGAGATACTGGAAAAAAGCAAGGAAAGGTCATGCTGGAGATCAAGCTGACGGATCCGGCGGAGGCGCTCCTGGGCTTCCCGGGCGCCAATCATGCAGCCCAGGGCGTAACAGGTATCCGTAGGATAGACCAGCAAACCGCCGCTGCGCAGGACGTCCAGCGCTTGCGCAAGCAAACGGGCTTGTGGATTGACCGGATGAATGTTCAGACAAAGACCCACTATCAACTCCTCCGAAAACGGCACGGATCATGGCCACCCGGCGGCATGGTAGCCACCGGCCTCTCTGGCGCTCCGATGATACGCCGCGGCCCCGCTTCTACCAAAGCATTATTCCAAAAGGGATGCAGGCCGGCATGGCCCTTGCTCTGCCCGCCCTCGCCGCCGGGCCGCTGCGCCGATGGGACAACACGCCAACGCACGCGGTCGGTTGGCCCGTGACCAACGCCTCTCCTCTCCCCGTTTTACTCATGAGCGGTGGCGTGGAAAGTGCCACGCTGCTCTATACCCTCCAACAGGCAGGAGGCGTATTGCCCCTCTTTCTGGATTATGGCCAACGGGCGCGGCGGCCGGAATGGCGCGCCGTCCAAACCCTGTGTGCAGCCCTGGAAGTAACCCCCAAGGCCTTTGACCTGCGCCATTTTGGCAATCAGGTAGGGGCATTGACCCCGCAACGCTACCACGTCCCGGTCCCGCACCGGAATTTTCTGGCCATTGCCGCTGCCGCCGGCATCGCCCAAGCCTGGGGAGCCGAGGTACTCTGCCTAGGGATCACGGCCGCCGATGCCGAGGTGGACCCCTGCGCCCGCGATCCTTTCCTGACGGCCATCAGGACTGCCCTGGCGTCCCTGTCCATGACCCTGCACACGCCATTTTGCCACCTCGCCAAGGCCGAAGTGATTGGCCAGGGCAGGAATTTGGGGGTTCCCTTGCAAAAGACGTATAGTTGCCTGCTAGGCCGCGCCCGCCATTGCGGCATTTGCCCGCAATGCCAGAAACGGCGCGCCGCCTTTGCGCAGGCAGCCAGTATGGATGTGGATGTCCATTACGCCGCAGGCAAGCAATAACCGCGTTCAGGAGTAGATACCATGCCCGCAAATAGCACACGCCCCCTCTGGTCTCTGGCGGACGTTCCCTATGGCGCCATTGACCACCAGAAAATAGTCGCCGACACGGACTGGTTTTATCTCCTGGCCGGAGCCTCTTTTGTCGAGATCCTCTCCGACCTCTACACCCGCAATCTGGTCAGCTATTATGCCGGTAATGAAGAAGCCGTTGCCTGGCTGGAAACGGAGTGGGAACTGGAGGAAATGCAGCATGGGCGTGCCCTGCGCCAGTATGTGGAGACAGTATGGCCGGACTTCGACTGGGAGCGGGCCTTTGCGGGCTTTCGCCAGGACTACACCCCCTATTGCCAGCCCGAGCTGCTCGGGCCTAGCCGTGCCCTGGAAATGGCGGCGCGCTGCGTCGTGGAAACCGGTACCTCCAGCTTTTATGCCATGATCCAGGCGGCCAGCCCTGAGCCCGTACTGGCCCAGCTTGCCAGCCGCATCCGTAATGACGAGGTGCACCATTACAAGTATTTCTACCGGTTTTTTTGTCATTATCAGGAGCAGGAAAACAACTCCCGCTGGCAGATTGGCCGACAATTGTGGCGACGGGTGGCCGAAGTCGATCAGGAAGACACCTATCTGGCCATAAAAAATGTCTTTCAGGTGGGTAACCCCGGGGTGCCCTTTACGCATGACGATTTTGGGCAATTCCGCAGGCGCATGAATGTCTGGGTACAGCGCTATTATCCCTTTGATATGGCCCTCAAGATGCTGCTCAAGCCCATGGATTTGCCTACGACCCTGCAAAAAGCCGCCCTGCCCCTCCTGACGCGGGGAGCAAGGCGGCTGGCGGCCGCTTAGAATGGACCTGAAAAACCGAGCAGGCCCCTCGGTAAGAAGGGGCCTGACGGGAAACTGGAGATTTCCTAACAGGCAAGGTGCTCAGTCATCATCACCCCAGTGCCGATCATCACCGCGGTACCCGCGACGCCAGCGCGGCCCATGACGATAGTACCAACCCGGTGGTGGGGGGGGCGGCGCATAATAAACGGGTGGCGGCGGCGCGTAATAGGCGGGCGCCCCGTAATAAGCGACGCCCGGCACGCCTATGGACAAACTGAGCGCCGGACCACCCCAGTCATCCCCATCCGCCAAGGCGTTGCCCGATATCACGGCCGATCCCAGCAACAATATACCCAGCCCGATGATGCTACGTATTTTTCGTGTCATTTTATTCCCCTTATAATGATATGACATACACGGGAGGCGCAGCCTCCGCTGTCGACCCGGATGCCGGATGGCTCTCCAGTCGCAACCATTGGGCCTGCTCCACCTGTCCCACTACCACGCGTAACTGCCGGACCGCCTGCATATCCTGCTGCGCCAGCAGGTGCGCTGGCGCAGGGGCATGGGGAGCTTCGTGATGCACAAAGATCCCCAACGCAACGAATGGCGCCATCAGGATGGCGGCAAATAGATAATCTCGAATAGGGTTGTGCATGGATTCCCCCTGATGAGTTAGGTATACGCAATTCATAAGCAGTATCCGTGCCAGATCAAATAACCCATTGTATGGATGGATATTTACCAATTCCATCGTGACCTTGTCCAGGATGCTCGGGAGATCCTCCCGCGAGATTTGTCGCCGCAGGCCAACAATCCTCCGCTGAAAACCGGATTTATTCATCGAAACCAATCGATTAAAATCGTTGCTTGATGTCTACACCAGCCCACCGATCTGGCCTCGCGACACATGGTACT
>JAJYQY010000076.1 GCA_021794385.1 Pseudomonadota bacterium
CCGCGCGGCCCGCGCCCCCAAGGCAATGGCGCGGGCCATGAGGGCGGCCAGGGCGGCAGGGCTGCCATGGCCCTGCAGCTCCACCACCTCCTCACCGGTATAGCTGGCCGGTGCCGGAAAATAGAGGCAGAGGCCGTGGTCGATGATGGCGCCGTCGGCCTCATGGAAACGCCGAAAATGGGCGTAACGCGGCCGCAGCGTTCGGCTCCGGGTGATTTCCAGGGCAATGCCCAGGACGGCCGGCCCCGAGAGGCGGAGGATACCCACGCCACCCACCCCGGGCGGGGTGGCAATGGCGACGATGCTATCTCCCTGCTGGTAGCGGCTCATGGCCTGGGCATGGACCGGGCGCCACTAGGTGCTGGCCAGGATGCGGCGGGTGATGAAATATTGCTGGCCAATGGAGATGAGGTTGTTCACCAGCCAGTAGAGCACGAGCCCGGCCGGGAAAAAGGAGAAAAAGACGGCAAAAACTACCGGCAGTGCCGACATCAGGCGTTTTTGCATGGGGTCCGAGGGCGCCGGGTTGAGGCGCTGCTGGATGAACATGCTCACGCCCATGAGCAGGGGCAGGATGTAGTAGGGATCGGGCGCGGCGAGGTCATGGATCCACAGGATAAAGGGTGCCTGACGCAGGGAGACGCTCTCCACCAATACCCAGTACAGCGAGATGAAGACCGGCATCTGAATGAAGATGGGCAGGCAGCCGGCCATGGGGTTGACCTTCTCGCTGCGGTAGAGCTCCATCATCGCCGGTCCCATCTTCTGCCGGTCATCCCCACAGTCCTTGCGGATTTGGTCCAGTTTGGGCTGGAGCTTGCGCATGTTGGCCATGGAGCGGTAGCTGATGGCCGAGGGGTAAAAGAAGAGCGCCTTGACGACCACGACCAGCAGCACGATGGCCAGACCCCAGTTGCCGGTCAGGCCGTGGAACCAGTTGAGGAGCGAGTGCATGGGTTCGGCAATGACGGCGAACCAACCATAGTCCACGGTCTGCTCCAGGCCCTGGCCGAGGCCAGCGAGGGTCTGCTGCAGCTTGGGTCCGAAGAAAAATTCCTGCTGGATCGTGGTACTCTGACCGGGGGCCAGGGTAGGTAAGGCCACGGTAACGCCGGCGGCATAATTTTCGCCGACGGGGCGGGCATAGACCTGACTCGGACTGCCTTTGGCCGGCAGGACGGCGGTCAAAAAGTAATGATCCATCATGCCTGCCCAGCCCGGCCCCTGGCGAACGACGGGGTGGCTGCGCAGATCGCTGAAGCTCTCCTTGCTGAAGCTGCCGTCGTGCTGGAGGACCGCACCGGTAAAGATGGACATGAACCAGTGGCTTTCTTCCCGGCCATTGCGCAGGATCTGATCGAAATAGCTGCCGCTCCAGGGCGTCGTGCCGGTATTGGTGACCTGGATACGCTCTTCCACCACATAACTGTCGGGCTGGAAGATGAGGGTCTTTTCCACCTTGAGGGGCCCTACCCCGCCGCTCAGCGTAATGGGCTCCCGGCCAAAGGGGCCGTTGTGGGGGGGGGCGGTATATTGCGGCTCCAGCACCTCACCGTTGCTTGCCACAAAGCCGCTCTGCTGCACCGTCAGGCGCTGGGGCTGGGTATCGAGGAGCGGATAGGGGGCGGGGTTGTCTACGGAGACGGGATAATCGCGCAGGCCCAGCGCGTCAATGCTGCCGCCGTGCAGGGCAATCCGGCCCGTAAAGACCCGGGTCTGGAAGGGGATGCTCGGCCCCCCCAGGCTCAGGCCGGCTGGAGTGGGGGTCTGGGCCACGGTTGCCGGGGGTGGCGCGGCGATGGGCGTGCCGGCTGCGGTGCTGCCAGTGCTTTGGGTGGTCGCAACGGTCCCTGTAGCGGGATGCGGGGATTCGCGTTCCATCCAGGCTTGAAAGAGCAGGAGGACGATAACCGACAGTGCGACGGCGAGGATGGTCTTCTGCGTGTCCATGGAGCCCCGTGGTATTTTAAGGAACCGGATCTACACCGCCCGGATGCCAGGGATGGCAACGGCCGATACGTTTGATGGCGAGCCAGGACCCCTTGATCACGCCATAGCGCGCCAGGGCCTGGCAGGCGTATTCTGAACAAGTCGGATAGTAGCGGCAACTCTGTCCGAGAAAGGGGCTGAGCAGGCGCTGGTAAGCACGGACGAAAAAGATCAGGACGCGGCGCACGTTGCGACTCCCCCCTGACCCAGGACACGATCCAGCCGCTCCCGCATGGCATCCAGGGACAGGTCTTTGCTGCTGTTGCGGGCCACTACCATGACGTCCCAGGCGGGACACGGCCGGCTGCGCAAGCGAAAGGCCTCGCGCAGACGGCGTTTGACCCGATTGCGCTGGACGGCACCGCCCACCTTGCGGCTTACGGCCAACCCCAGACGCGGTTTGTCCAGGGAGTTGGGCAGCGTGTAAATGACCAGCTCCGGGAAGACCCGTTTTTTCCCATGGCGCAGCGCGCGCTGGATGTCGGTCTTGCTGCGCAGGCGCTCGGTTCGCGTAAAGCGGAAGGAGCGGGCCGCCGCCGGCATGTCCTCAGGCGGACAGGCGATGACGGCCCTTGGCGCGACGGCGCTTCAAGACAAGGCGGCCGGAGCGGCTGGCCATGCGGGCACGAAAACCATGGGTCCGCTTGCGGTGGATGATGCTGGGTTGAAAGGTACGCTTCATGGGATCAGTTCCTACGGGATGCTCGTTTAAGGCCAGAGAAGATAAGGAGAAGGGCCTGGAAAGTCAAGGAAAAGGTGGCGGACGCCGGGAATCGGGCCATTTGGGCGCAGGCAGGCAACCTGCCCGGCAGGGGCCTCCATAGCGGCGGAGTTTTGCCGAGCAAGCCGTTGCCGGACGATCCTCAGATCACCCGCGAATACTGTACGGGCTTGGCATCCAGATAGGCGTCGAAGGCCATGCAGACATGGCGGATGAGGAGGCGGCCCTGGGGGGTGACGGTGAGGCCTCCGGCGTCCATCTGCAGCAGGCCGTCGCCGGCCATCTGCTGCAGGCGGGGGAGGCTCGGAGCGAAGTGTTGGGGAAAGTCGATGCCGAACTGCGCGGCAACGCGGTCGAAGTCCAGGGCGAAGTCGCAGATGAGGCGGGTGATGATATGACGGCGCAGGAGGTCTTCGTCGCTCAGGCGCAGGCCGCGCTCCACCGGCAGGTGGCCGCTGTCCACCGCCGCTCCCCAGGCGTCGAGCTCCTTGAGGTTCTGGCTGTAGGACGGCCCGACCATGGCGATGGCACTCATGCCAAAGGCCAGGAGGTCGGCCCCGGCATGGGTGGAGTAGCCCTGGAAGTTGCGGTAGAGCGTGCCGTCGCGCTGGGCGATGGCCAGTTCGTCATCGGGCAGGGCGAAGTGATCCATGCCGATGTAGACATAGCCCGCCGCCTGCAGTTGGTCGATGCTGTTGGCGAGGATGCGCAGTTTGGCGTCGGGGCTGGGGAGGTCTGCATCGCGGATGCGCTGCTGGGGCTGGAAACGGTTGGGCAGGTGGGCGTAGTTGAAGATGGAGAGCCGGTCGGGGCGCCACTGCAGCACCCGTTCCAGGGTGTGGGCAAAGCTGTCCTCCGTCTGCAAGGGCAGCCCATAGATGAGATCGAGGCTGGTGGAACGGTAGCCCAGGCTCCGCGCCTCGTCCAGGACGGCAAAGGTCGGTTTCTCGCCTTGCTCGCGGTGAACGGCCTTTTGCACCTCAGGATCCAGATCCTGCACACCCAGGCTGATGCGGTTGAAGCCAAAGTCTCGGAGGAGCGCCAGGGTGCCCGGTTCCAGGGCGCGGGGGTCGATCTCGATGCCATACTCGCCCTGGTCGGCGGGGAGCAGGTGGAAATGGTGGCGAATGTGCTCCAGCAGGGCGGTCATGTCCGCCTGACGGAGAAAGGTGGGCGTGCCGCCGCCGAAATGGAGCTGGGTGACCGGCCGCTCGCCGTCGATGTGCCGGCGCGCGAGGGCCATTTCCCGGTCCAGGCGGTCCACATAGGGGGTGCCCCATTCATGGTGGCGGGTGACGATCTTGGTGCAGGCACAATAAAAACAGAGGTGTTCGCAAAAGGGTAGGTGAAAGTAGAGCGACAGCGGCCGCGCGCTGGCGTTGGATGCCGTCATCTCGCGGATCAGCGCCGCTTCGTCAAAGCCGCTGTGAAAATGGGGCGCCGTGGGGTAAGACGTATAGCGCGGACCGGGCTGGTCGTAGCGGCGGATGAGATCGGCGTCAAAAACGAGTTCCTGCTTGGACATGGCAATACCCCCTTCGTGGCCATAGCATAGCGCAGGGTGCCGTCCATGGGCAGGTGGTATACCGATGATGATGAGGCGGCCGCTTTGACGGGAAGCGGCGGTCCTGGATGGAATCCGCAACCCTGCCGGCACCCCGGGGCAGGTCGCGGCCATGGGCCGCTCCTACCCGAAGCGAGGTTCGTTGGGATGCGCTAGGGTTCCCGCCACGGCTCCACGCCCGGCAGGTTGGCCGCCACGCTGGTGTGGACTTCGGCGAGAAAGGCCTGCATGTGCGGCAGGGCGGCCTGCGCCGCGGTGGTGGCGGCGTGGAGGGTCTGCCAGAGACCTTCCGGCCCCAGGGGTAGGGCGCGAACGTAGCCTTTTTCGCCATAGCTTCCCACCGCCCAGGCGGGCAAGGCGGCCACCCCCTGCCCGGAGGCAACGAGCTGGAGAATGATGACCGTCAGTTCGGCGTGGCGCCGCCGCCAGGGCTGCACGCCTGCCGGGAGGAGAAAGTCGCGGAGCAGGTCCAGGCGCCGGTCTTCTACCGGATAGCTGATGAGGGTTTCTTCCAGGAAGTCCTCCGGCAAGAGGAAATTGCGCTCGGCCAGGGGATGGCGAGGGCTGACCAGGCCCACCACCTCATAACGAAAGAGCGGGTGAATGCAAATCCCGGCCACGGCATTCTCGGGTGCCGCCAGCACCGCCAGATCCGCCTGACCGCTTTGCAGCAGGGGCAAGGGATCCTGCTGAAAGCCGGACACCAGATCCATCTCCACCGCCGGCCACTCCTCCCGGAAGCGGTCCATGGCCGGGGTCAGCCAGTCAAAACAGGTATGGCACTCCACGGCAATGCGCAGCCGTCCGCTGTTGCCGGCCGCCAGCCGCCGCAACTCCTCCTGGGTCTGGCGCAGCAGGGGCAGGACTTCGCGCGCCAAGGCCAGGAGGCGCTCGCCCGCCGGGCTCAGGCGCAGTTGCGTCCCGCGCTCGCGGAGCAGAAGCGCTACGCCGAACTCGGCTTCGAGGCCGCGCAACTGATGCGAGAGGGCCGACTGGGTGAGGTGCAGGCGCAGCGCCGCCGCCGCCAGGCTGCCATATTGGGCAATGGCCTCGATGGTGCGTAGATGGCGCAATTCCAAGGGCATGGCGTTCTTCCGGCTCTCCCTGCGGCAGTGTCACAAAAGGTTCATCAAAACGTCACAAAAATTTCACATTGATACGCTAAAGTGCGCCCCGCAGTCATCATACACAAATCAAAGAGGGAGCCAAAGATGAAGAAAATCAGTGCAGGAGTGATTCTGGCGTTGGGATCCGTGCTGGGGATACCCGTGGCCGACGCCGACGATGATTTCAAGCTGAATATGGGCGGTCGTATCCAGGCCGATTATGCCACCTATTTCAACAACAGTCTGATGGGTCCTGCCGGTGCCAAGCTGCGCCGCGCCCGTTTGTTTGCCGAGGGGCACATCGCCCATGACTGGAAATACAAGTTTCAGTATGAATTTACGGGTAGTGGAGCGGCAGGCTTCGCGGACGCCTACTTCGCCTACACGGGCTTGTCCCACAGCGAAATCACCCTCGGCCAGTCCAAGACCTTCTTCAGCATGGACCAGCTCAATAGTTCCAACGACAACGTCTTCATGGAGCGCCCCCTCCTGGAGGGTCTGGATGTCTACGGCAACCGGCGCATGGGCCTGAAACTCACCACCCACGGCGCCAACTGGATGCTGGGTCTGGGGGGCTTCGCCAACGCCTTGAATGAAAATCTCTACACCACCTATACGCCGACCACCAGCGCATTCAGGACGGGCGTCACCTCCACGCCCACCAACCAGAGTGGCATCTACACCATCAGTGGGCGGGCCACCTTTGCGCCCCTTTATGCCAAAGGCAATGTGCTTTATTTTGGTACCAACATCAACTATACCGGCTTTGGGGAAAACAGTGCGGCCAGCGCTTTCTCCACCAGCCCGGAAACCAGCATTACCGGGCGCAAGCTGTTATCCGTCTATGTGAGCAGGC
>JAJYQY010000119.1 GCA_021794385.1 Pseudomonadota bacterium
TCCCCTTCGATCACCGCCACCGGCAGCCGGTGCTGCAGGGCCTCGACGGTGCGCACCAGCAGCGTGGTCTTGCCCGATCCGGGGCTGGAGACCAGGTTCAGCGCAAAGATACCCCGCTCGGCCAGATAGCGGCGGTTGGCGTCGGCGTGGCGCTGATTCTTGGCCAGAATGTCCTGCTCGATCCGCACCATGCGCCGCCCGTCCATGCCAGGGGCATGAACGTGGGCCGGCTGGGATTCGTCTCCATGCCTATGCTCCCTGTTACCCTCGTGATGATCGTGCCCCTCGATCTTCACCTCACTACCGCCGCAACCACATGTGGTACACATCATTCCACCTCCAATTGCTGGATACGCAATTCTTCTCCCTCGATGACCTGAAGCTGACGACTGCCGCATTGGGGGCAGGCATCGAAATATTGCCCGATGGAGACCTTTTCGCCACAGGGAAGACACCACGCCTGTGCCGGCACCGTCACGATTTCGAGGTGGGATCCCTCCGCCAGAGTGCCCTGCGTGACCACATCGAAATGGAAGCGCAAGGCCTCCGGTTCCACGCTGGCCAGGGCGCCGATCTCCAGGCAAACCCTATGTACCCGGATAAAGCCCTGGGTCTGGGATTGTTCCTCCAGGATCTGGAGAATACCTTCGCACAGGGAGAGTTCATGCATGCCGGCGCGGGCCTTCGGGGGCGGGACGCCTCACCGGAGACATCAGATGTTCCCGTCCCGTCTGTTCTTCAGCATACCTTGACCTGCAGCAGTTCCTCCCCGTCCGGGTCTACCAGGTGGACGGCGCAGGCGATGCAGGGATCGAAGCTGTGGATGGTGCGGAGAATCTCCAGAGGCTGGGCGGGGTCGGGGAGTTCGGTGCCCTGGAGGGCCGCCTCGTAGGGGCCGTCCTGTCCGGCGGCATCCCGCGGGCCGGCATTCCAGGTGCTGGGCACCACCGCCTGGTAGTTGTCGATGAGACCGTCCTTGATGACCACCCAATGGGCCAGGGCGCCACGGGGCGCCTCGGTGAAGCCCACGCCGCGCGCCTCGGCGGGCCAGGAGGAAGGCTCCCAGAGGGCCGGGTTGAAGGTTTCAAGTTTGCCGGCGCGGATATTGGCCATGAGTTGGTCGTACCAGCCCTGCATGGCGTCGGCGATGATCTTGCTCTCCAGGGTGCGGGCGGCGGTCCGTCCCATGGTGGAAAAGAGGGCCTCGATGGGCAGGCCCAGCTTGCGCAGGCTGCCGTCCACCAGGGTGCGGACCTCCTGATTACCGCTGGCATAGAGGACCAGCATCCGGGCCAGGGGTCCCACCTCCATCGCTTTACCCTTCCAGCGCGGCGACTTGATCCACGAATAGCTGGCCGCGCTGTCCAGATGTGCGTAGGGCGGTTGGGGTCCGGTGTAGTCCAGATGGGTTTGTCCCGCAAACGGATGGAGCCCCTGGTTCTTGCCCACGGTGTAGGAATACCAGGAATGTGCCACGAACTCCTGGATCTGGTCGGGGGCGCGCAGTTCCAGAGGATGGACGGTGGAGAGGTCCCGGTTGAGGATGATGCCGCGCGGGATCATGAGGTCATCCAGGTCGTTGATGCCCATGGAAGGGAACTCGCCGTAGGTCAGGAAGTTGCCCACCCCTTCGCCCTTGCCGAACCAGTCCTTGTAAAAGCCGGCGATGGCGAGGGTGTCGGGCAGGTAGACCTGATCCACGAAACGTTGGATCTCGCGGATGACATTCTGCACGATCTCCAGGCCCGTCATGTTGACGGCGGTGGCCCCAACCCCCGCCGCGGCGCCGTCGTGCAGCGCCGCAGGCGATACGCTGATGGCTGTGGGCACCCCACCCACCACGAAGTTGGGATGGGGATTCTTGCCGCCGAAGACGGCATGGAGCTTGGCCACTTCCCGCTGCCAGGCCAGGGCGTCCAGGTAATGGGCCAGCGCCATGAGGTTGGCCTCCGGCGGCAGCTTGTAGGCGGGGTTGCCCCAGTAGCCGTTGGCGAAGATGCCGAGCTGTCCGGAGGCCGCGAAGCGGGTGAACTTATCCTTCACCTCGGCAAAGTAGCCCGGTGAGGAGCGCGGGTAATCACTCAGGGATTGGGCCAGCGCGGCCGTTTTGGCGGGATCCGCCCGGAGGGCCGAGAGCACGTCCACCCAGTCCAGGGCATGCAGTTGATAGAAATGCATCACATGATCGTGGACGAACTGGGCGGCGATCATGAGATTGCGGATCAACTGGGCGTTTTGCGGGATGGGGTAATGGAGCGCGTCCTCCACCGCCCGCACCGAGGCGATGCCGTGCACCAGGGTGCAGACCCCGCAGATGCGCTGGGCAAAGGCCCAGGCGTCACGCGGATCGCGGCCCTGGAGGATGATTTCCAGGCCGCGCACCATGGTCCCGGAACTGGAAGCGCCGGTGATGACACCATCCTTGACCTCGGCCTCGATGCGCAGGTGCCCCTCGATGCGGGTGACGGGATCGACGACGACGGTTTGCTTGACCATGAATCACTCCTGCTCCGTAACGAGATGGTCGGCCACCAGTTCCAGCAGACTCTGGGCCGTCTTGTCCCAATGGAAATGGGCCTGGCCGTCGTCGAAGGTCTGACGGCAGTTGGAACAGGTCGATACCAGCATCTCCGCCCCCGTGTCCTCCACCTGCTGCATCTTGATCTGGTAGGTCTTGTAGCGCAGGGGGTCGGCCCGGTGGATGGTCACCACCCCGCCGCCACCCCCGCAGCACCAGTTGTAGGCCCCTTGCGCGTCCATCTCCCGCAGATCCACCCCGAGGGCGCGCAGCACCTCCCGCGGCGCCTCGGTGGCGCCGCCGCGGCGCACGATCTGGCAGGGATCGTGGAAGGTCGCCGACTTCTGCACCGGTTGCAGTTGCAGCTTGCCCTGGCGGATCCCTTCGGCCAGGTACTCGGCGATCTGCAGCACCCGGAAGGGCAGAGGCTTGCCGTAGAGGTTGGCGCCCTGCCAGCGCAGGGCCTGATAGGCATGGCCGCATTCCGGCAGGATGAGGGTCTTGGCGCCCACCGCGATGGCGGCCTCGATGAGCTTGAGGCTCGCCTCCCGCTGACCCTGCTGGTCGCCGGCGAACATGCTGAAATTGGTGGCCTCGTAACCGTCGCTGCGAAAGGTCCAGGATGCGCCCATCCGCTTCATGATCCTGGCCAGAGCAACGATGGACCGGGGATATTTCATGACCTCGATGGAGGAGATGGTCATGAGCACGTCGGCCTGACTGCGATCCAGGGGAATCTCGACGCCGTGCTCGTCCTCCAACCAGGCGATGCGGTCCTTGAGGACCGCCGGGGTGGCACCCAGGGGGCTGCCTTCCCGCTTGGCGCGCTCCACCGTCGCCCAGAGTTCATGGGGTACCAGCCCGGCGGCGGCCATGCCATGCCGGGCCAGGCCCACGAGGCTGGCGATGTCGATCCCCATGGGGCAGACCATGGTGCAGCGCCCGCATTGGGTGCAACTGTCGTAGATCAGATCCTGCCAGTCTTCCAGCTCCTGCACGGTGACGCGGCGCTTGAGGTGGAAGAGGCGGAAAAAGGGCGCAAAAGGCCCCATTTCGCGCTTGTAGGCCTGCTTGAAGGGTTCCAGCTTCCAGATGGGGGTATACCGGGGGTCGCCGGTCTGCACATAGTATTGGCAGACCTCGGCGCACTGGCCGCAATGCACACAGGACTCCATGTAGAGGGCGGCGGTGGCGCCGAAATCCTTGATGAAGCCGCGCATGGCCCGGTCGAGCCGCTCAGTATCGGCCATCTCGCCCTGCTTGTCGTAGCGTGGTTCGGGTTTCTGGATGCTCAGACGAGGCTGGTTCAATTCCAGGGGGAACTGCGTGTCCGTGCCGGTCATGTCTGTGCCCCCCGGCGGCTGTAGATCGTCCCGGTGACGCCACGGGAGAACAGGAAGAGCACGGTATGGGCGAGCTTGCTGAAGGGCAGCCACGCCAGCAGGAGTTCCGCGCTCAGCATGTGCACGGCCAGCAGGTCCTCATAAGGGCCGCCCAGATGGTAATAAGCCATGAGCCCCGTGAGCAGCGGCGCAAAGACCAGCAACCAACTGAAGTAGTCGTCGAAATTGGAGATCCGGCGCAGCACCGGGTGGGTGGCGCGATGGGCGAGGAGGGCGAGGAGGCTGATCAGGGCGACACCGGCGGCAAAGGTAATCACCCCCGTCGGCAAGCCCGGCCAGGACAGGCCGGTGATGTCGCGGATGAGGAGGATGTGCGGCACCAGGCCCACAATCACCACCGCCAGGGCGAAGTGAAAGAGGTAGCTCACCGCCTCCCAGTGCAGGATGCGGGGCCGGAACTCCCGGCGCGGCCACATGCGGGTGAAGATGGTCCTGACACCCCACAGCCAGGCGTGGCGCACCCGCGGCTCCGAAAGATCGCGGGACCGGCGCAGGGCCAAGACCGCCACGAGCCGCCAGAACATGCCGAAAACCAGGATGACCAGCGCGGCCTCCAGGGCGGGGCCGCGGGCGAAATCCAGCAGGTCTGCCTCAGTGCTCATGGGAATCCTCCTTTGGGGGCGGGTGGCTCACCTCTTTGGCGCTTTTCGCGGCGGCCGCTTGCTGACGGGAGCGGGCGAGCGCCGCCGCTCCCACCCCGACCACTGCTCCCCCCAGTGCCGCACCGCCCAAAACCTCTCCACGCGGCCAGTGGCCGGTGGCTGCGGGCAGAGGCCGGTAAAATCCGCCCTTGTCCCAGAAATCCGGCTCGGAGCAGCCCAGGCAGCCATGACCGGACTGGATGGGAAAGCTGGTTCCCTGGTTCCATTTCAGGGTGGCGCAGGCGTTGTAGGTCACCGGCCCTTTGCAGCCCAGCTCGTAGAGGCACCAGCCGTTGCGCGCCCCCTCGTCGTCGAAGGTGTGGGCGAAACGGCCCTCGTCATAGAAAGGCCGGCGGTAGCAGCGGTCGTGGATGGTATTGCCGTAAAACGCCACTGGCCGCCCTTGGCGGTCCAGGGCAGGCATCCCGAAACTCAGGTAATAGACGATGACCCCGGTCATCACCTCGGGGATGGGCGGACAGCCCGAGACGTTGATGATGGGGCGGTCGCGGATGATCTCCGAGACCGGCACCGCCCCCGTGGGATTGGGCGCGGCATAAGGGACGCCGCCGAAGGCGGCACAGGTCCCCACGGCGATGATGGCCGCTGCCCCTTGGGCGGCATGGCGCAGGTCATCGACGGCGCTCTGCCCCGCGGCCACGCAGTAGGCGCCGCCCCCTCCCATGGGCACGGCCCCGTCCACGATAAGGATGTACTTGCCCCAGGCCTTGCGCATGGCCTCCTTCCGGGCCGCCTCGGCGGCCTCCCCGGCGGCCGCCTGAAGGGTATCGTTGAAGGCCAGGGAGATGTTGTTGAACATGAGGTGTTCGATGGTGGGCGAGAAGGAGCGGGTCATGGATTCCAGACAGCCGGTGCATTCCTGATAGGAGAGGTAGATCACCGTGGGGCGGAGGGTACCCGCCAGCTTTTCCGCCATGGCCGCGGCGGCGGCAGGGGGCAGCGCCAGCAGGGAGGTGGTGGCGGCGCAGAACTTCAGGAAGGCGCGGCGGCTCAGGCCGTTTTGCCGGAATGCGTCGAGGATGGTCTCGTCCATCACTGTCCTCCTGATGCGCGAACGGCGATGCGTTGCCGCAACCGCTGCAGCCCAATGGCGATGTCTGTGGTATCGGCCGGAACGATCTCCGGCACGTGGCACACTTCCAGCGACTCTGTCAGCAGGATCCCGTCCTCGCTGGAATGGCGCACCCACCACACACCCGGCACCCCGGTCTCCTCGATGCGGGAGTTCCCCAGGGTTGTCAGTTCCATATGGATCTCTCCCGTCCCCAAGGCCTCCCGGAGCATATCCCGGTCGGCGGGGGAAAGGGGCAAGGAGCCAAGGTCAATGCAGTGCCGCTGCCGCGAGAGGAGCAAGGCATCCAGGGCCGCGGCAATCTCCTGCAGCAGGGCCGGCGCGTTCGCGGCGGGACTGGGGGCAGGACGGATGGGAATGGTATCAAGAATCTTCACGTCGCCATTCTTCCAGGAGCGCTCGGGCGCGACACCCTGCTTCGGGCAGGGACCTGGCCAACGGCGGACTCAGGGCGTCGCCCCAGGCGATGGTCCGGGGCTGAATGCCGAGCAAGGCCCGCCGGGGCGGAAGACAATCGAGCAGGCGCGCCATGTCCAGCAGTTCGGCCAAGCCCGCTTCA
>JAJYQY010000073.1 GCA_021794385.1 Pseudomonadota bacterium
GGGAACACGACCTGCCCTATCCCCGTCATGGCCAGCGGATAAATCAAGCCGGTAATGACCGCGAGCGCCACAAATAACAGCAATGCCGATTTCAAATCTCTGATCATGACGTCATTCCCTCACAATAAGACCAATAGCATGTCAATCAGCTTGATACCGATAAAAGGCGCAATAAGGCCGCCCAAGCCGTAAATCCAGACATTGCGCCGAAGGATGTGCTGGGCGGAATCGGCGCGGAACTTGATGCCTTTGAGCGCCAGGGGAATCAACAAGGGAATGATCAAGGCATTGAAAATCACCGCCGCGAGGATGGCATGCTGGGGTGAACTGAGATCCATGATATTCAACAGGCCCAGTTGCGGATAGGTGGAAACGAAGGCCGCCGGGATGATGGCAAAGTACTTAGCCACATCATTGGCAACGCTGAAAGTGGTCAGCGCACCGCGGGTCATCAATAGCTGCTTGCCGATCTGGACGATTTCCAGCAGCTTGGTCGGGTTGGAATCCAGGTCGACCATATTCGCGGCCTCCCGGGCGGCCTGGGTGCCACTCGCCATGCACAAACCCACATCGGCCTGGGCCAGGGCCGGGGCATCGTTGGTGCCATCTCCGGTCATGGCGAGCATGTACCCTTCCCCCTGATATTTCCGAATACGGGCCAGCTTGGTTTCCGGTTTGGCCTCGGCCAAATAGTCATCCACCCCGGCCTCGGCGGCGATGGCGGCGGCGGTCAGGGGGTTGTCGCCAGTCACCATGACGGTTCGAATACCCATTGCGCGCAGTTCCGCAAAACGCGCTTTGATGTCGCGTTTGACGATATCCTTGAGCTCCACCGCGCCCAGCGCCCGGCCATCTTCGCAGACCGCCAAGGGGGTCGCGCCCATAGCCGCGATTTTTCGGATGATCGCATCCAACTCTTCGGGCCAGGTGCCGCCCAGGGACTGCACCCATTCCTTCATGCTATCCGGGGCGCCCTTGCGCAACTGTTTCCCCGACCAATCCACACCGCTCATGCGCGTTTCGGCGCTGAAGGCCACCAGTTCGGCGGCATCCGGCAATTTCTCCTTAAGTTGCGTAAATTTTTCCTCGGCCAAGGCAACGACACTCTTGCCTTCGGGCGTGTCGTCCGCCAGGGAAGCGCGCCGCGCGGCGATCGCCAACTGCTCTTCCGTAGCGCCCTGAACGGGGTAGAACGCGACGGCTTCGCGATTGCCGTAGGTGATGGTGCCCGTCTTGTCGAGGAGGAGCACATCCACATCTCCGGCCGCCTCGATGGCGCGGCCCGACGTGGCGACCACATTGGCACGTAACAGGCGCATGATGCCGGCGATGCCAATGGCCGGGAGCAAGGCCCCGATGGTAGTGGGGATCAGGCATACCAACAAAGCCACCAGTACCGTGATGCTGATCACCGTGCCGGAATGGCTCGCATAGTGCACGCTATACCAGGAGAAGGGATACAAGGTGATCGTGACCACCAGAAACACCAGGGTCAGAACCACCAGAAGGATGCTCAAGGCGATTTCATTGGGGGTCTTCCGGCGGGCAGCCCCCTCGACCATGGCAATCATCTGGTCGAGGAAGGTATTGCCGGCTTCGCTGCTGACCCGGATGATCAGCCAGTCGGAGAGAACGCGCGTACCGCCGGTAACGGCACTGCGATCCCCTCCTCCTTCGCGGATCACCGGGGCGCTTTCCCCGGTGATGGCGCTTTCATCGACGGCGGCCACCCCCAGAATGGCCTCCCCGTCGGTGGGGACGATATCGCCGGCCTCCACCAGGACGAAGTCGCCGCTGTGCAGGCTGGCGCCCGGCACTTCGTGATAAGGGACCCCCCGCAGTGGCTTGTGGAGCTTCTTGGCCTTCACCTCTTGACGGGTCTGCCGCAAACTATTGGCCTGCGCCTGTCCCTGCCGCTCCGCCAGGGCCTCGGCAAAATTGGCGAATATCAAGGTCAGCCACAGCCACAAATCAATGACGCCGGTAAACATCGCCTCGGCGGAACCGCTGGCAAGATCGCGGAAGAACAGCGCCAACACCAGCCAGGAACCGATATATACCACGAACATCACCGGATTGTGCCATTGCCTTTGGGGAGTCAGCATGCGGAGACTGTCCCAGAAGGCGCCTTTCGCCTGTTGCTTCCAATCGATTTCTGCAATCGTATGTGCGGAATCCATGATCACTCCTCAATGCGTCGTCAAAGTCGTGGCGAGGGGCGCAAGCTGCTCGGCAATGGGCCCTAGCGCCAAGGCGGGGAAGAAATTGAGCGCCCCGACCAGCAGGACCACACCCACCAGCAGACTGATAAAAATAGGCGTATGGGTGGCGAGAGTCCCCGCGCCTAGCGGAACCTTTTTCTTGCGGGCCAAAGCACCGGCAAGCGCCAGGAGCGGCAAATAGGTCCAGTAGCGGCCGAACAGGATGCAAAGTCCGGTGATGAGATTGTAAAAGCGAGTATCGCTGCTGAGGCCGCCAAAGGCGCTGCCGTTGTTGTTGGCGGGGCTGGTGATAGCGTAGAGCATCTCACTGAAACCATGCGCTCCCGGATTGAAGACACCCGCCCGTCCCGCCGCCGTGCTGACGGCCATTGCCGTACCGATAAGCACCAGCAGCGGCATGACCAGGATCGACAGCGAGGCCATTTTGATCTCGAAAGGCTCAATCTTCTTTCCGAGAAACTCCGGAGTGCGCCCGACCATCAGGCCACCCAGGAAGACCGCAAAGATCGCGAAAGCCAGCATGGTGGCAAGACCGCTGCCGACCCCGCCAAAGACCGCCTCGCCCATCTGCATGAGAAAGAGGTTGACCCCGCCCGACAAGGGCATCAAGGAGTCGTAGGCGCTATTCGCCGCACCTGTCGAGGTTGCCGTCGCTATGCTGGCAAAGAGCGCCGACCCCGCCACCCCGACCCGATCCTCCACCCCCTCCAGGTTGCCGCCCCCGACCAATGCGGACGTGTTGGCCTGCGCGACGTGCACAGACGTGAACAGGGGGTTACCGGCCAGATCGAAATGCTCACTGGCCAGCGCCAAGGGGATGAACAGCACCAACATCGCCACGACCATGGCCCACGCCGTGCGCCGCGCCTTGGCCATGTGCCCGAACAGAAACACCAGGGCCGTGGGGATCAGGATCATGGCGACCATCTCCAGGAAGTTGGTCAGGGCCGTCGGGTTCTCGAAGGGGTGGGCATCATTGGCATTGAAGAATCCGCCGCCATTGTTGCCCAACATCATGATGGCCTCCTGCGAAGCCACCGGCCCAACCGCGAGCACTTGATGCGTAATTTGCTTGCCGCCGGAAGCAAACGGGGCGATCAGGTGGGCATGAAGATAAGAGGATAGGGTCTGTATGACGCCCTGCTCCATGAGAATGAGGGCGAAAATGAACGATAGGGGCAGGAGCACGTAGAGGACGGTACGGGTCATGTCCACCCAGAAATTCCCCAAGTCGCTCGTTTTCTGCCGAGCGATGCCGCGAATGATCGGCAGAAGGATGGTGATTCCCGTCGCTGCCGACAAAAAATTCTGCACGGTCAAGCCCAGCATCTGGGAGAGATAGCTCATGGTGGATTCACCGGCATAATCCTGCCAGTTGGTGTTGGTGATGAAGCTCACCGCCGTGTTGAATGCCGAACCACCGGGCACGCCGGGGAAATGCTCCGGGTTGAGCGGCAAGGCGCCTTGCACCAGCAATAATCCATACAGGAACACCCCGCCGAGTAAATTGAATATCAACAAAGCGATGGCATAGCGTTTCCAATCCATCTCCCGGTTCGGGTGGATGGCGGAGATCCGGTAAATCATCCGCTCGACGGGTCCCAGCATGCGCGTCGCCCAGAAGGTCTCCCCGCTGTATACCCGATCCATGTATCGACCCAAGGGCAGCGCGAGGAGGATCGTGACGAGCAAGACCGCGACGGTCAAGGCAATGGCGGAAATCATAGGAATCGCTCCGGATTGATCAAAAACGCCAAGAGATAGATGAACAGGGCAGCACCCACCAACAAGCCGATCCAGACGAACGCATTCATCGTTTCCCCTCCAATCGTCCCAACATCCATACGACCCCTATGGATGCCATGAAAAATCCGATGATGATGATCAAGTAAACCAATTCCATCATATCCATGTTGTCCTCGCATCCTTATTCCGACATCCCCAACCATCCCCAACGAATAGTTGGTAGCGATATAAAGTAAAGTCCTGCCTGCCCATCCTACGCCGGAGCAATGATAGTAATCATTGCCCTACAAATTCCATATAAATTGCATATAATGTCTATATAAATTGCGTATGAATCGGTCGGCAGTCGGCGGCAGACGCGAACCAGCGTCTTGGTTTCCGTGCGGCTCCAGCTTATGCCTGAAGGGCATATGCTATAATAGAAATGTTGTTCATAAGAGTTGATCATCCTTCTTTGATCATAGATCAGATGATTGAATTATTCCTTATATTTACCATATGATCTGTCTATAAATTCTATAGATCACCGGCAGGAGGGATGACCGGGGCGTTGCGGTATGGGTAATAGCCACGAAGGCACCGTGGCAAACCCTCGACTCCCCGTTTCCGTGCTGACGAGATCCCAGCCCATTCCGGCAACGGCCTGTGTACGGCAGCAAAGGAGAGTTACTACCGCCCTCCTGCCAGGCCACTTACCCGAGATCGGCACCCGCCCATTCGGAACCAATGTAATCTGGCGCAATTCTTGCTTATTTTACCGGGTAAGAAGGACGGGCAAGGAGACGGCAAGGTGTCCAGCAAAGATAAAACATCGCCAACCGCATTCGCCTGCATGGTTGCGGCCCTAGGGGCTATGACCGGCACGCCTCCGGCCCATGCCGATGGCCCCTGGGAAAACCCGGAGCAGATTCGCGGGGCCGTAGCGGCCTTTGTCAAGGCGCACCTGCCGGGCAATGCGGCCCAGGCGCATATTGTCGTCCAGGGTCTCGCCGAAGGGCTGCACTTTCCCGCCTGCAAGCAGATGCACATGGGCTTTTTCGGCTACAGCAACCCCTATGGCAACCAGACCGTGGCGGTGACCTGTACGGCCCCCTCGGCATGGACCGTTTACATCCCGGTGCAACTGGTCATGAATCAGGCCGTGGTAGTGGCGGCTCGGCCCCTTGCGGCGGGGACGGTCCTCGCCGCCGACGATCTCAGCATCATCCAGCGCAACGCCAGCAATCTGGCCGCCAGCGCCGTCGTCAACCCGCAGATGGCGGTGGGGCAGGTACTGCGCTTTGGGGTAGGGGCCGGCCAGCCCATCCTCGCCTCCATGCTGGATGCCCCCGAAATCGTGCACGCCGGGCAGGAGATCACCCTCGTTGCCGAGGGCGACGGCGTGCGCATCTCTACCATCGCCAAGGCCATGGAAAACGGCCGCCCGGGACAGACGATCCTGGTGCGCAACAACAGTTCGGGCAAGGTGATCCGTGGCACCGTCGATCAGGCCGGCGCGGTGCTGGTACCCTTTTGAGAGCGAAGTTCATGTGCCATAATCCCACATCTGGCCAGCGGCTGGGGCTTATTGCCGGGATCTTATGGCTCCGGGCGACAGCGGCATGGTGTCTGCCAATATTTTATGCCATCCCCCTCAAGTTTTCCGGGGAATGTGTCGTTATGAGAATTCAAGCGCATCTAGGGAGACCGCCCCATGAACCCCATCAACTCCTATACCGCCTTGTCCAGCAATGATCTACGTCCAGCCGAGGGCACCAAGGCCAATGTCAAAACGGCCACCGGCCAGCCAACTGCTGCCGTCGGTCAGCAAAATCCGCCGGTGCCCCAGGATCAGGTCACGCTGTCGGCAACGGCGCGCAGCCTGCTGGCGGCCCAGACCGCGCCCACGGGCGGCGCACGGGTAGCCGAGATCAAGGCAGCGCTGGCCAACGGCAGCTACCGGATCTCTCCGCAACACATTGCCCAGGGGATGATCCAGGACAACCAGCAACTGCTTGTCCCGGCCCCGCCGGCGGGCAAAGCCTAAGCCGTGTCCTCTCCGGCCACCGAATCCGACACCCTGCTCGCCGAGCAGATCACCCTGCTCCGGCAACTGCTGGAGAAACTGCAGCAGGAGCGCCGCACCCTGAGTAGCGGAGCCACCCTGGATCTCCCTCCCATCGCCGCCGCCAAAAGCGAACTCTATCGCGCCATCGCGGACCTGGAGGCGCAACGGCAGGCCCGGCAAG
>JAJYQY010000003.1 GCA_021794385.1 Pseudomonadota bacterium
CCCTGGCGCGAACCGTGGAATACTTCCGCATCCCCCGCAATGTCCTCACCATTTGCCTGGGCAAATCCACCTATGCCCGCTGCGGCATCATCGTCAACGTGACGCCCTTCGAGCCCGAGTGGGAGGGCTATGTCACCCTGGAGTTTTCCAACACGACCACGCTGCCGGCCAAGATCTATGCCAATGAAGGCGTGGCCCAGGTGATCTTCCTGGAATCCGACGAACCCTGCGCAGTATCCTACGCCGACCGTGGGGGGAAATATCAGGGGCAGAGCGGAGTGACCCTGCCCAAGGCGTGACCGCTTCCGCAGCAGGTCGCGGTGGATGAGGACTGCTCGGGATCAAACAAGCAGGCGCAGCGGCTATCTCTTCTTGCTTCCAACCAGCAGGAGCACGCCGCCGATCGCTATCGCCCCCACGCCGGCCCAAACGGGGATGTTGACCGTCTGTTTTTCCTTTACCGATAGTTGGATCGGTCCCAGCTTGGCCTCATGGGTCTCCTTGGTGTAGCTGAAACTGCCATACGCCAAACCGAGGACGCCGGCTACGATCAGCGCAATTGCCGCAAGCTTGACTGCGTTCATTTCGTCTCCCCCTATGTAAATAGACTCTTGAATCCCCACCGCGGACAGCGCGCCAGGGAGTGACCATCAGAACCGGGACCGCGAGCAGCCGGGCTGCTACCGATGCCCCGCTGCATAGAACCATTCCAGGGTCGTTACGGGCCTCGACCTTGGATGACACGGATCAGAATCACCACGACCGCGATGACCAAGAGGATATAAATGAGTCCGCCCATGGTGTGCGCGGTGACAACACCCAGAAGCCAGAGGATAACCAAGACGACTGCAATGGTTTCGAGCATTTTGCTTCTCCTTTTGCCATAACTCGGCGAATGAAATAGTCAAATATCACTAATGGCTGCCGGTGCTGCCAAAGCCGCCATCACCACGGGAGGTCGGTGCGAAGTCATGAACGACCTCCAGACGGGGGCGTAATACCGGTACCAGAATGAGTTGGGCAATGCGCTCTCCGGCGTCGATATGCAGCTTTTCACTGCTGCGGTTCCACAGGGAGACCTTGAGGGGGCCTTGATAATCGGAGTCGATGAGGCCGACGAGGTTGCCCAGCACCAGACCGCGATGGCCCAGGCCCGAGCGCGGTAGGAGCAGCGCGGTGACGCCGCTGTCGCCGATATGCATGGCGAAACCCGCCGATACCAGCTCCGCCTGCCCCGGCATGAGTTGGAGGGGCCCATTCAGGCAGGCGCGCAGATCCATGCCGGCGGCGCCTGCGGAAGCGTAATGGGGGAGGGGCCATTCCTGGCCGAGGCGGGGGTCGAGGATACGGATGGCAAGGCTTTTCATGGGCTTTCGCTGGTCTCGCGGGAGGAAGGGGGGGTGTGCTGCAGCAGCGGGGTGAGGGTATGGACCAGGCGGCGGGCGAGGGTGAGTTTGTCGCCGCTGCCCAGATCCGTCATCTGCCCAGCGTAGAGCATGCGCAGATGATTGGTGCTGGCGCCCATGCCTGTTCTGCCGTCGCCGATAGCGTTGACGATGATCATATCCACCCCCTTGGCCCGGGCCTTGGCTGCGGCTTGCTCCAGGTGGTCATGGGTCTGGGCGGCAAAGGCGATGACCCAGCGGGGGCGGCGCGGGTGCCGGGCCATAGCGGCGACGATATCGGGGTTTTCCGTCAGGGGGAGGGGATTGGGCAAGCTGCCTTTGTCCATTTTCTGCGAACTGCGCTGCGCCGGGCGGTGATCGGCCACGGCGGCATTGGCGATAAAGACCTCCACGCCATTTTCCATGGCCTGCAGGCAGGCAGCCTGCATCTCCTCCGCCGAAACGACATCCTGACGGGTTATGCCCGGTGGCGTGGGTTCGTGACCGGGGCCGGCCACCAGCGTCACCACGGCCCCGGCTTCGGCAAAGGCCTGGGCAATGGCGAAACCTTGCTTGCCGCTGGCGCGGTTGCTGATGCCCCGGGCAGGGTCCAGGGCCTCCCAGGTGGGGCCAGCGGTAATGAGGACGCGCATGCCCGGCAAGGTTTTTTCCGCCAGGGCCAGGCGCAGTTCGGCCACGATGCGCTCGGGGGCCAGCATGCGTCCCTCCCCCTCTTCGCCGCAGGCCAGGCTGCCCGACTCGGGTCCGAGAAAGTGAACTCCGTCGGTCCGGAGAGCGGCGCAATTGCGCCGGGTGGCGGGGTGCTCCCACATCTGCACGTTCATGGCCGGGGCCAGAAAGACCGGGGCCCGGGTGGCGAGGACGATGGTGCTGATGAGGTCGTCGGCCAGGCCCTGGGCCAGACGGGCCAGGCCGTGGGCGGTGATGGGTGCCAGCAGGCAGGCATCGGCCCAGCGCGCCAGACGGATATGATCCATGGCCGCCTCTTCCGCGGCGGCAAAGAGTGCCGTGCGTACCGGCTGGCCGCTGACAGCCTGGAGGGTGAGGGGGGCGACGAATTCTGCCGCGGCGGCGCTCAGCACCACCCGCACTTCGGCACCGGCAGCGCGCAGGGCGCGAACGATGTCGGGGCTTTTGTAGGCCGCAATGCTTCCGCTCACGCCAAGCAGAATCCGTTTGCCAGCGAGGGGGTCCGTCGTGTTGAATACATCATTA
Organism: Pseudomonadota bacterium; assembly: GCA_021794385.1. Lineage (GTDB taxonomy): Bacteria > Pseudomonadota > Gammaproteobacteria > Acidithiobacillales > Acidithiobacillaceae > Acidithiobacillus_B. Next base: position 2,622 of record JAJYQY010000003.1, read on the forward strand.
TCCATCATAATCCTTAGTGTAAGGGAAGGGGGGAGCGTATGGCTATTACGGATTGGCCGCAGGACGAACGGCCACGGGAGCGACTGTTGCAGTCAGGTGCGGCCAGTCTGTCCGATGCGGAGCTGTTGGCGATTTTTTTGCGCGTCGGCTTGCCCGGTAAAAGCGCGGTCGATCTGGCGCGCGAGCTGTTGCAGGCCTTTGGTGGCGTGCGCGGCCTGCTGACCACGGCGCGCCGGAATTTTTGTGCGCACAAGGGGCTGGGTGACGCCAAATATGCCCAGTTGCAGGCGGTCCTGGAGTTGGGGCGGCGGCATCTGGCCGAGGACTGGAAGCGTGGGGAGCCGCTGGACTCGCCGACGGTGGTGCGGCGCTACCTGACAGCAGCCTTGCGCGACCAGCCCCGCGAGGTCTTTGCGGTGATTTTCCTCGACAACCGCCATCGCGTGTTGCGCTTTGAAGAGATGTTCTGGGGAACCATCGACAGCGCCACCGTGCATCCGCGCGAAGTGGTCCGCCGCGCCCTGGAACTCCATGCAGCCGCGCTGATCCTGGCCCATAATCACCCGTCCGGCATCGCCGAGCCCAGTGCCGCGGATCTGGCCTTGACCAGGCGTCTCGAAGCCGCTCTGGGTCTTTTGGACCTGCGCCTGCTGGATCACTTTATTGTGGGCGATGGGGACCCCGTTTCCCTCAAAGAACAAGGTGGCTGGTCATGAAAAACGCCCCCCTATGGCGGCGCGCCCTCTATGCCTCCCGCGGCCTGCGCAGTGCGCTGCGGAATGAGGCGAGTTTTCGTGCCGAGATCATGGCTGTCGTGCTGGGGCTGTTGTTCCTGGCTTGGTTGCAGCCACCCCTGATCTGGTGGGCGCTGGTCCTGGTCCTGATGGCCCTCATTCTGGCGGTAGAGCTCCTCAATAGCGCCGTAGAGGCCCTGGCCGATCTGCTAGAGCCCGATTTTCACCCCCTCATCGCCCGCGCCAAGGATAGCGCGGCGGCGGCCGTTCTGGTGCTCAGCCTGACCTCTGTCGCCGTTGCGGTCATGCTCTTGTGGCGGCATCTACAAAGAGGGGGCTAGAACGATGAACCTGAAAGCGGCAGTCGGCGCGGGTGTTTTTTGCTCCGGCGGCCCGCGCCTGTTGTTCCATGGCTCATCCTGCCGGCAGGCGAAAACTCACCCTGCGGGTGCGGACAGTTCGCCTGCCGGACGCAGGATTTCGCCAAGAACAACGACGACTCAGGCCGAAGTCGCGGCAAAATACCCGCGCCAACTGCCGAATCCAGGATGAAGGGGCCGCAGCGACTGGAATTTTTGGCCTTGCTGGCCTTGGGACTGGGCCTGGGAGGGCTGCTCTGGCTCTGGCTGGGGCAGACCATTGCCACCGACCTGGCCTCTTTGAGCTTGCTGGATGTTCGCCTGGAGCGGTCCTTGCGTGGTCAGTGGAGCCCGGCTGCCGAACTGCTTTGGCAAAGTCTTTCCCGCTTCGGCGGGGTGACGATCCTGCCTTGGGTGGTGGCCTTGGTGAGCGCGGGACTTTTTGCGGGGCGCCGCTTTTTCGAGGGGCTGTTGCTGAGTCTCGGGGCAGCGAGCCTTGTCCTCCTGGTCCAAGTGATGAAAATAGCGGTGGATCGGCCACGCCCCCCCCTCGGCCTGGCCCTGGGCACCCCGGCCTTTCCCAGTGGTCACAGTAGTCTTGCCCTGCTGGTGTATGGATTGATCGCCCTCCTCCTGCAGGGGCAGCTATCCAGCCGCTGGCTGCGCAGCGGCGTGCGGCTGTGCCTGGGAGCGCTGATTCTGGGCATCTCCTGGAGCCGTCTCGGTCTGGGCGTTCACTGGTTGAGTGATGTGCTCGGGGGCTGGGTTCTGGCCGCGGTGTGGCTGTTCCTGCTATGGCTGGCCTGGCGCGCCTACCGCCGGCGCTACCCGCCACCATTGCTGACGCCCCGGCAACGGTTATGGGGTAATGGCGCCGTTGTCCTGCTGACGGCCGCTTGGCTGGTCATCCTCCTGCAGGCCTTTTCGCCATAAGCCGACGGCCTATTTTACGTAGGCCATAGACTGTGCCTATACTTATACAGGTAGTCCTGGAGATGGATTATGAGTGTGACGGCGGCCCTGACGATCATTGCGATCGTGATGATCCTTTTGTTACTCGTCGTGGCGGTAACTGCCACGGTACTGGTGCGCACATCCCTGCGGCTGGATCGGCTCCTGGCGCGGGCCGAGCAGGACATAGGGCCGCTGATCTTCGACATCAAGGTGGCCTTGGCCGACATCAAGCGCATGGCGCAAAATGGCCGGGTACAGATGCAGCGGGTGGATTATACCCTCAAATATCTGAGCGATGCCGTGCTGGACGCTTCCGATGCCGTGCTCAGGCCCGTGCAGGAAATCCGCACCTGGTATCGTGCCATCGGCACGGGGCTTCGTTATTTCTTGCGTCGCCGCTAGACGTTCGTACCGGCATCCAATCAGGAGACATAAATGAAAAATGCGGAAGGTTTTTTCGTTGGGGTTTTGGTGGGTGCGGTAGGGGCTCTCTTGCTGGCGCCCGCCAGCGGTGCGGAAACGCGGCAGGAGTTGCGCCGCGCCATGGACAAGGGGCGTGATCGGCTCAAGGATCTGGAATTGGTAGCGGAGGAGCGCATGGGGGTATTGCTGGATGAAATCCAGGAAAAGACCGCGCACCTGCTGGATGCCGGCGGTGATCTGATAGAGTCCAAGCGCGACGATCTCCTGGAGGCCATCCGGGTGGCCAAACGCGCCCTCGCCGAGGAGCGCGAGATCCTGATGCGGGCGACCCGGCCCCGGCGTAGGGTCGAGATCGCCGAAGAGGACATCTGACTCTGTGACGGTTTTTATGGATCAATCAATCATTTCATGGTGCGGGCGGGGCGAGAGCTCACTATGATGACAGCGCCGAACTTTTAAGGCCGAATTTTCAAGGAGAACTTTGTGGCAGATAAATTGTTGATGGTCATGGTGAACACGGATCCCTCCAACCCCCAGGAACTGGGTGCGCCCTTTTTCCAGGCCACTGTGGCGGCTGCTATGGATTTCGAGGTAGAGGTCGTGCTGACGGCTCGTGCCGGTGAGCTGGCCAAGAAGGGTGTGGCCGAGAAGATGTTTGTGATGCCCGGCAGCCCCAAGAGCGTCTATGACTTCATCAAGGACGCCCACGAAGCCGGGGTGAAGTTCTTTGTGTGTACTCCGACCCTGGAGTTGTGGAATTGCACCAAGGAAGACCTCATTCCTGAAGTCGAAGACGTGGTCGGCGGCGCTTACGTCATCGAACAGGCCATGGACGACAATGTGGTTACCTTTACCTACTAAGTCATGACTCCTACCCACCTGGGGCCCGCCGAGCGGTTGTTTGGCGCGGAGGAAGTGGAGGCGGCCATCCAGAGGATGGCCGTTGCCATAAACAGCGATCTGGAACCCCTGACACCCCATCGCCCGGTAGTGGTTCTGTGTGTGCTCAACGGGGCGATGGTGGTGACCGGGCAGATTTTGCCACATCTGCATTTCCCCCTCCTGCTGGACTCGGTGCAGGTCAGCCGCTACGGCGCGGAGATTGCCGGAGGGGCACTGCAATGGCGCATGCATCCCCGGGAAAACGTGCGGGGGGCGGTGGTACTCCTGCTGGATGATATCCTTGATGAAGGGGTGACCCTCCGGGCCCTGCAGGATTATTGTCTGCAAGAAGGCGCAACGGCAGTGCATACCGCGGTAATGGTGCGCAAACAGCGGCCGCGCAGTGTCGATGTACGGGTGGATTATGTGGCTCTGGATGTACCGGACCGTTTCGTTTTCGGCTACGGCCTGGATGCACGCGGCCTGGGTCGTAATGCCCCGGGGATTTTTGCACTGCCGGAGGACGCTTGATGGGTAGTGTCGGTATTATCGGCGGTAGCGGCCTGACCCGGCTGAAAAATCTGCAAGTGCTGGACAGGCGCGTGGTGCGGACGCCCTTTGGCGAGGCATCCGGGCCCCTGACCTTCGGGCGGATGGGGGGGCAGGACGTGGTTTTTCTCGCCCGCCATGGCTACGGCCATACCATTCCCCCGCACCGGGTCAACTATCGCGCCAATATCTGGGCGTTGCACCATGTGGGCGTAACCCATGTGATTGCTGTGGCGGCGGTGGGGGGGATCACCCCGCGGATGGCGACGGGGACCCTGTGCATTCCGGACCAACTCATCGATTACACCCACGGTCGCCCTGGTACCTATTTCGAGGGCGGCGAAAGCATGGTGGTCCATATCGACTTTTCCGAACCCTACTGCACCCATCTGCGCGCGCGCCTCCTGGCGGGGGTGGCGGCAGCCGGTGAACTGGCCGTGGATGGCGGCACCTATGCCGCTACCCAGGGACCGCGCCTGGAGACTGCTGCGGAGATTCGCCGTATCGAGGGCGATGGCGGAGATATTGTGGGGATGACCGGCGCACCCGAGGCGGTGTTGGCACGGGAAATCGGCTTGTGTTATGCACCCCTGGCCCTGGTGGTGAATCCTGCCGCAGGCAAGTCGGCGGAGCCCATCACCCTGGAGGCCATCGAGGCGGTCATGCATGACGGCATGGCGCGGGTGCGCCATGTACTGGAGGCCACGGTGCCCCTGGTGGCCGATTGTCCCATCTGTAGCTGCGCTACCTCCGTGGGACCGGAGGCCATCAAGGCCTTCCATGGCCAGCACCAATCCTGACCGCCGCGTAGAGGCATTGGTCCACTGCCCCCTATCCCCATGCCCTTGATGGGCGGGGAGCGGCCCTGGTGATGAAGTATCTGGGACGACTCAGTACCAGCGACCCCTTGTATGCCTATCTGCGGGAGTCCATTTTTCCGCAAATCACCCATATTCATGGCCATGCCGAATTCCGCGTGTTCCAGTTCCCCGCCTCCAACGAGGTCTACCTCTATGAAGAGGCGAAAACGCGCCAGCGGGTGATCGGCAAGTTTTATAGCCAACCCGGGAAGGATCCGGCGCTGTTATGGTCGCGTGCCGAAAACGAATTTCATCATCTCGAATATATCCGGTCCCTCGGCTTTACGGGCAGGCCCCATGGGGTGCCCAGGGTGCTGGGTTGTAATCAGGGCATCAACAATGTCCTGGTGGAGACTTTTTCGTCGGGGCGCTCCCTCTCCGCGGTGATCGAACAGAGCATCCGTGACCATCAGGCCGAGCTCCTGTTCACCAAGCTCACGGCGCTGGCCTATTTTCTGGCGAAAATGCACAATTTGACGGCGCGATCGGAACGGGTGGACTTTGCCGGGCATGAGGCTTATTTTGCCAAGATCATCGCGCGCTTGCTGCGCCGTAACCGCATCAGCGCGGTGCAGGCTCAGGCTTTCCATCATGATTATGAGCGCTGGCAGCAGGAAGGGATGATGTGGTCCGACTGTGCAGTGATGGTACATGGCGATCCCACCCCATCGAATCTTTTGTTCGGCGATGGACTATCGGTCACCGCCATCGACCTGGAGCGCATGCGGCCTGCCGATCGCGCCTACGATCTGGGCATGATCGCCGGCGAATTGCAGCATTTTTTCCTGCGGCATACCCATAGGAAGGATCTGGCAGAGCCCTTTATCGGCCATTTTCTCTGGGAGTACGCCTGCCATTTTCCGGATCGTTACGCGGCCTTTGCCGCCATCACCCAGCGCATACCCTTTTATATGGGCATGACCCTGCTGCGGATTGCGCGTAATTCCTGGCTGGACTGGCATTATAGCCAGGTTCTGGTCCATGCGGCCCATAAAACCCTGCGGAGGTAGCACGATGGCGATAGAAGCAGTCTATTTGGATCTCTATGGTACGCTGATTAATATTGAAACCAATGAGAACATGGAAGAAATTTATCGGGCCATCGCCCATTACCTGACCTTTCATGGCGTTTCGCTTAGTCGCGGTGAATTGCGTGATCGTTATTATGCGATCATGAAGGAGATGAAACGCGAATCACCGGAAAAATATCCGGAAATAGATGTGCTAGCGATCTGGGAGGTGCTGCTGACGCAGGAAAACAGCAAGCCGGCCAAGCGCCGGGCCGAACTGGCGCAGGCGCTTGCACAACTGTACCGCGCTATTTCCCGCACCCGATTGCAGCGTTATGAAGGGGCAAAACGGGCGCTCAAGGAATTGCAGCAAAATTACCGCCTAGGGATGATCTCCGATGCGCAGCCCTGTTTTGCATTGCCGGAAATGAAGGCCATGAAGATCAAGAAGTATTTCGATGTGCGGGTGATTTCCGGGGACTACGGCTTTCGCAAACCGGATCCCCGGCTCTTCGAGTGGGCACTGGAGAAGCTGGGTGTCAGGCCCCATGAGGCCATTTATGTGGGCAATGACATGTATCGGGATGTTTACGGTGCGCAACGGGCCGGCATGAAAACCATTTTTGTGGATTCCAACCAGGGCGCAAAGAGCTACAGTGATACCGCCCCGGACTACTATGCGCGCGATCTTTTCCAGGTGCTGGAGGGCGTGGCCTTTCTGGCCGAACAAGGGCGGACGCCCGCAGATCAGGGGTAGAGGGTCGCCAACGGCCGTTTTGATGTAGAACAACGATCCGGCTGTCCACGCCAAATAGAGCGGCCCATGGCCGCGATTTACCGGTCGCGCACGGCGCAGGGGTCGCGGCCATGGGCCGCTCCTACACTTTCAGATAGGTTTGGGTTTCATGCTGCCGGGTGGCGCCAAGCGCAATGGTCGTTAGGGCCAAGAGTCTCTCCCATATCCCCCGCGCAGGGGTGGAAGTTGGGGCATTTCCGGGCCGCATATGCTGACGCCTTTAGCGCATGGTCACCAGTTCTTCGGCGCTGGTGGGGTGGATGGCGATGGTGTCGTCGAAATCCTGCTTGGTGGCCCCCATGCGCAGGGCGACGGCGAAGCCCTGGAGCATTTCGTCCGCACCCTCGCCAATAATGTGCAGTCCGACAATTTTCTCCTCCCTCCCCACGGTTACCAGTTTCATGGCGGTTTTGCCAGGGTCGGCGGAAAAGGCGTGGAGCATGGGGGTGAACTGGGTGCGGTAGACTTTGACGCCATCGTTACCATGACGCTCCAATGCCTGGTCCTCGGTCAGGCCGATGGTGCCGATGGGAGGATGGCTGAATACCACGGTGGGGATCAGCGCATAATCGAGGTGGCGGTCATTCATTCCGCCGAAGAGGCGGTCGGCCAGGCGGCGGCCGGCGGCGATGGCAACGGGGGTGAGGGCCGGGCGCGGGGTAACGTCGCCGATGGCATAGATACCGGGGACATTGGTATTCTGGTAGTCGTCGGTGGGGATGTAGGCGGCGCCGTCCGTGGCGACTCCGGCGTTGGCCAAGCCGAGATCAGGGCTGTTGGGGGCGCGGCCGATGGCCCAGATGATGCTGTCCAGGCCGCTCAGGGCTTCGCCGTCGCCGAAGACCAGGGTCAGGCCGTCGGCGTCTTTCCGGGCTTCGGCAACCTGGCGGCGGGTGAGCATGTTGACGCCCGAGCGGAGCATGGCATCCATGAGCACTTCGCGGAGCATGGGGTCGAAGCTGTCGAGAAAGTGGTTGCGGCGCATGAGCAGGGAGACCTCGCTGCCCAGGCTCTTGAGCACTCCGGCGAGCTCTACGGCGATATAGCCGGCCCCCACCACGGCTACGCGTTTGGGTTGCTTCTCCAAAGCAAAAAACCCGTCGGAGGTGATACCCCATTCTGCACCGGGGATATCGGGTATGCTGGGGCGGCTGCCGGTGGCAATGACGATATGATCGGCACTGTAGGTCTCGCCATGGACGGTGATGTGCCGGGCGTCGACAAATTGCCCGTGACCGCGGAGGAGTTCGACGCCGTTATCTGTCAGTCCTACGCCGTAGCGCTCATTGAGACGCTGAATGTAGGCGTCGCGGGCGGCTTTCAGGGCCGGCCACCGGAATGCGCCATGGCGGGGGGTGAAGCCGTATTCCGGGGCCATTTCCATGCGGTGTTGAATGGCTGCGGCGTTCCAGAAGATCTTTTTGGGTACACAACCGACGTTGACGCAGGTGCCCCCCAGGGGGCCCGCCTCGATGACGGCGCATTTGGCCCCGTAACGGGCGGCACGGTTGGCAGTGGCGATGCCGCCGCTGCCGCCGCCGAGGGCGATGAGGTCGTAATGTCCGGACATGGTTTTATCCTCGGAAAAGGCTACCGGACCTCCTGGTTGCAGGAGATCCGGTGAGCGCTGCCAGGCGGAAGCTTGGGTCTCAGGCCAAGCCGAAATAATGCGCGAGGTCGTCCGCCCCACCGATGTGCTTGCCGCCGATGAAGACCTGCGGCACCGTGGAGCGCCCGGTGGTGGCGCGGAGGGTGCGGGAGGAAACCCCCGTCCCTTGGCCCGTCTTGATCTCCTCGAAGGCAATGCCCCGTTCCTTGAGCATGGCCTTGGCGCGGATGCAGTGGGGGCAGCCCTCGCGGGTGAAGATGGTGACGAACTCGGGCTCCTGCGCTTGGGGGTTGAGGTAGTGGAGCATGGTGTCGGCGTCGGATACTTCGAAGGGGTCGCCGGGCTTGTCGGGCTCGATGAACATCTTTTCGATGATGCCGTCTTTCACCAGCATGGAGTAGCGCCAGGAACGCTTGCCGAAGCCGATGTCGGACTTGTCCACGAGCATCCCCATCCCGGCGGCGAAATCGCCGTTGCCGTCGGCAATGAAGCGCACATTCTCGGCATTTTGATCCTTGGCCCAGGCGTCCATGACGAAGGCATCGTTGACGGAAATGCAGAGGACCTCATCGACCCCGTTGGCCTTGAACACCGGTCCCAACTCATTATACCGGGGGACGTGGCTGGAGGAACAGGTGGGGGTATAGGCGCCGGGGAGGGCGAAGACGACTACGGTCTTGCCCCGGAAAAGGTCGTCGGTGCTGACATCCTTCCATTGACTGCCTTCCCGGGTTTTGAAGATGACCTGGGGAACGCGTTGGCCTTCCCGATTGCTGTGTTCCATAAAGACTCCTTGCGCAGTGGTGACGGATGAGGCTGCGACTGCTTACCAGCCCCGGGCCGGAGCCCGGCCGACGGTTTGATGGATATCCCGACGGGCTGGAAAAGATGGTAGATCAACTAAAAATATAAATCAAGTCTAAATTTCTATCAACGGGATCTCTCGATCCGCGACTGCCACCTCTCAGGCCGGTGTCAGGCTGAGGATGGCCAGGGCAGCATCCAGACCACCGTGGCGGATCTGGAAGTCCGCCTGGGAGCGGACCACCGGCTTGGCGTGATAGGCGATGCCGGCGCCCGCGAGGTGGAGCATGGGGAGGTCGTTGGCGCCGTCGCCTATGGCGATGCAATGGCTCGGATCGGTGTCGAGGCCCTGGGCCAGGACCTGCAGGATCTGCGCCTTGGCGGGAGCGTCGATGATCTCCCCCAGGACGTTGCCGGTGAGCCGGCCGTCGATGATCTCCAGGGTATTGCCGAAGGCGTGATCCAGGCCCAGGAGCTCCTGGAGATGGCGGGTGAAATGGGTGAATCCGCCCGATACCACCCCCACTTCGATGCCGTGCCGATGGAGGCTCTCAACCAGTTCGCGGGCGCCGGGATTGAGTTGCAGGCGGTGGGCAATGACGCTGTCCAGGGCGCTGACGGGAGTGCCGGCCAACAGGCGCACCCGTTCCTGCAAGGAAGTGCGGAAATCCAGTTCGCCTTCCATGGAACGCTCGGTAATGGCGGCTACCTGGCGTTTGAGGCCGCGATGGTCGGCCACTTCGTCAATGCATTCGATGGCGATGAGGGTGGAATCCATATCCGAGAGAAGGAGACGAAAATGCCCCGCGGGCCAAGTCGGGGTGAGGGCGGCGTCCACGGCCAGACCCTCCAGGGCCTCCTGGAGTTGATGATTATGCAGGGAGAGGCGGTTTTCGGGGCCATGCAGGGTCAGAATGAGCAATGCGCCCTGGGCGGCTTCCACCCGGCCGGGCATCAGGCCTTGCAGGTGCAGGGCGGCCAAGGCCCGGCGCAGGGCTTCGGCTGCGTTTTGCCCCTGCAGGACCAGGCGCCGGGCCACGGGCTGCGCACTGCTGGCCCAGGTGACCTGGCGGTTTTGGGTGGCCGCCTGACGGGAGAGTTCCTGGAGAAAGGGCATGATCTCGCCCTCGGGCAAGGGGAGTGCCCAGCTTTGCAGCCACCATCCCCAGATGGCCTGGTGGGTTTCCAACCGGGTGACCAGTTGGCCGGCGCTCGCCGGCAAGGGCATGGGCCCCTGCTCCATCGGGCTCAGAATGGCGATGCGGGTGGTGGTCATGACGGTGCTCCCAGTTCTTCCAACAGGTGAATGAGGGTTTGGCAGCGGGCCTCGCCATCGGGCAGGTCGCGGCGCAGGCGCAGGCGCGATTCGCCTTCGAGCTGGTATTCCTGGCTGCGCTGCTGGATGAGGGTGATGATTTTTTCCGGGGAAACGCGATGTTGCGCGCTGAACTGAAAGCGCGCACCGGCGGGACCGGCGTCGATCTTTTCCACTCCGAGACGCTGGGCGGCCAGCCGTAGGCGAGACTGACAGAGCAGGGTGCGCGCGGCCGGCGGTAGGGGGCCGAAGCGGTCCACCATTTCGACCATGATCTCGCTGAGGGCATCATCGCTGGCGGTGTCGGAGATACGCTTGTAAAGCTGCAACCGCAGATGGATGTCGGGGAGGTAATCGGCGGGAATGAGAGTCGGGGTGTTGAGGTGGATCTCCGGGCCGACGGCGCGCCTGTCGCTCAGGCTGCGCGGGTCGCGCCCGGCACGGATGGCCGCCACGGCGTCGTTCAGCAGTTCCATGTACAGGGTGAAGCCTACTTCGTCGATATGGCCGCTTTGCTGGTCTCCCAGCAGTTCGCCAGCACCGCGGATCTCCAGGTCGTGGCTGGCCAGGGCAAAGCCGACCCCCAGATCTTCCAGGGATTGGATGGCGTCCAGGCGCCGCTGCGCGTCGTTGGTCATGGCGCGGGGTTCGGGGGTGAAGAGGTAGGCATAGGCGCGCTGGTGCGAACGCCCCACCCGGCCGCGCAGTTGGTGGAGTTGGGCGAGGCCGAACTTGTCGGCGCGGTCGATGAGGATGGTGTTGGCGTGGGGGTTGTCGATGCCCGATTCGATGATGGTGGTGCAGAGCAGGATGTCGAAGCGCTGGTGATAAAAGTCCAGCATCACCGCTTCCAGCTCGCCTTCGGGCATTTGTCCGTGGGCGACGCGCAGGCGGGCTTCGGGCAGGAGCCGGCGGAGGGTGGCGGCGAGCCGGTCGATACTCTGTACCTCGTTGTGGAGAAAGTAGATCTGGCCCCCCCGGAGCAGTTCGCGCTGGCAGGCCTCCACCACGACCGCGTTGTCCCAGGTCTGGACGAAGGTGCGGACGGGCTGACGGCGCTGGGGCGGGGTGCTGATGATGGAGAGATCCCGCAGGCCAGCCATGGAGAGGTTCAGGGTGCGGGGAATTGGAGTGGCGGTGAGGGTGAGGATGTCTACCTCCGCCCGCAGGGCTTTGATCTGTTCCTTCTGGCGAACGCCGAAGCGGTGCTCTTCATCGAGGATCAGCAGGCCCAGATCGTGGAAACGGACGTCCTTCTGCAGGATCCGGTGGGTACCGATGAGGATGTGCACGGCGCCGCTCGCCGTGGCGGCGAGAATGGCCTTTTGCTCACGGCTGTTCTGGAAGCGCGAGAGGGCCTCGATGCGCAGGGGCAGGCCGGCGAAACGATCCAGGAACGTTTCATAATGTTGCTGGGCGAGCAGTGTGGTGGGCACCAGCAAGGCGACCTGGGCGCCGCCATGGGCGGCGATAAAGGCAGCGCGTAGGGCCACTTCGGTCTTGCCGAACCCCACGTCCCCACAGACCAGCCGGTCCATGGGATGGGGGGAGGTCATGTCGGCGATGACGGCGTCGATGGTGGCCTGCTGGTCGGGGGTCTCCTCGAAAGGGAAACGGGAGACGAAGTCCCAATAGGCATCGTCGGGCGCCGGAAAGCGGCGCCCCTGGCGAGCGGCGCGACGGGCGTAGATGTCGAGGAGTTCCGCCGCGGCGTCGACGGCTTTTTGCCGGGCCTTGGCCTTGGCCTTGTCCCACTGGTTGCTGCCCAGCTTGGAGAGGGCCGGTTCGCTGGCGCCGTTGCCGACGTAGCGGGCAATGCGGTCGAGATGGTCGGCGGGAACGTAGACGAGATCGCCGCCGGCATATTCCAGTACCACATATTCGTTGACATCCCCCTGCCCGGCAAAGGGGGTGGCCATGCCCTGAAAACGGCCGATGCCATACTCTTCGTGGGTGACATAGTCGCCAGTATGGAGATCGCCCAGGTCGCGCACCAGGGATTCGATACTGCGGTGCCGCGCCGTCTCGCTGCGCCGCTGCTGAAAGACCCGGTCGCCGAAGATCTGGGCCTCGGAAATCAGGGCCAGACTGACGTTGGTCCCATCCTTGAGCAGCAGACCCCGTTCCAACGGGGCGACGGTAATGGCGAGCCGTTGGTCGCCCTGGATGAATGTTTGCCACGAGTCTACCCGTTCCGGCAGCAAGCCCGCATGGCCCAGCCGCTCGGTCAGGGCCTCCTGGCGACCCGGTGATTCCGCAGCCAGCAGGGCCCGTGCCTGGGCGGGCAAATGGCGTAAGAAGGTATCCAGGGACGCCAGGGGTTCTTCCCTGCCGGCGCGCAAGTCCGGCGGCGGTCCGGCAGGCAGATCACGGCCGGGGCCGTCGCTGTGCAGAGGTACCAAGGCGAAGCTCGCCAGGGCACTCTCCCACTCCTGGGGGCTCAGGAGCAGCTCATCCGGGCGCAGGATGGGGTGCGCCAGATCGTGGGCGCGTTCCTCATGGCGTTCTTCCCAGTCACGACGCAGGGTCTGGGCAGCGGCTGTCAAGCCGTGGGGCAGAAGGAGGATGGTATCGGCGGGGAGGTGGTCGAGGAGGGTACTGCTCTCGGCAAAGAACAGCGGTAGATAATTTTCGGCCCCGGCGGGGACTTGCCCGCGACTGGCGGCGCGATAGATTTCCGCCCGTTGCGGGTCGCCGGCAAAACGGGCGCGAAAGCGGCCACGGAAATCATGGATGGCGGCGGCATCGACGGGGACCTCCCGGGCCGGCAGGAGGGCAACACTTTCCACCCGCTGCAGGGTGAGCTGGGTTTCCGGGTCGAACTGGCGGATGGTCTCCACCGATGCGTCGAAGAGTTCGATCCGATAGGGGAGGGCACTGCCGGTGGGGAAAAGGTCGATGATCCCCCCCCGCCAGGCCAGTTCGCCGGGTTCCGATACCTCGCTGACGGTGTGATAACCAGCATCCACGAGGCGCTGCCGGAAGGACTCCGGCTCCAGGGTGTCGCCGGTGGCCAGGACAAAGGCATGACGGTCGAGGAAGGCCCGCGGCGGCAGGCGCTGGAGGGCCGCCGATAGGGGGGCGATGCACACCCCCTGGCCCAGTTGGGGCAGGACAGCGAGGGTGGCCAGTCTTTGGGCGGTGGCATCGGCGGGCGGCGCCAAGCGATCATAGGGCAGGACCTCCCGGTCGGGGAAGACCAGCGGCGTCGGACGCTGCGGGGCAAAAAAATGCCACTCGCGCCGCCATTCCTCCAGTTCGCGGGCGCTGGGCGTGAGGATCAGCAGCGGGCGTCGCCAGGCCTGAGCCAGTTCGGCGGCCAGCCAGCCCTCGGCGGCGGCAAAGACCCGGTTAAAGGGTAGGGGAGCACCGGGCTGTGGTGCTGGTCCTGGGGAAAACGCAGGCTTCAAGGAATCCGGTTCGCTGAACGAAAGAATGGCACAGTTTAACGGCCGGAGCTGCTTTTGACTACGCCTGCGGGCAACGGCAGAATGGCGGCGGATTCGCGGCATCGGCATGGCGGGAGAGCGATATGGGACGCATCTGGGCGGTAGTGCCGGCGGGGGGCAGTGGCAGACGCTTCGGCGGCGTGTTACCGAAACAATATCTGCTGCTCCATGGCCGGCCGGTCCTGGCCCACGCCCTGGGGAGCTTGCTCGGGCATCCGCGCATCGCGGGCGTACAACTCGTTCTGCCTGTTGCCGACTTGGCGAGGGAGGATTGGCGAGATGGGCTCGCGGGGCAGGCTGGCACGCTTTTACCGCCCGTGGCGGGGGGTCAGGAACGGGCGGATTCCGTGCGGCTCGGCCTGCAGGCCCTCCTGCAGCAGGGCGCCGCAGCCACGGACTGGGTCCTGGTCCACGATGCGGCGCGCCCCTGCCTACGGCGTGAGGACCTGGATCTTTTGCTGGACAGCTTGGTCCATGCCCCTCAGGGGGCGCTGCTGGCGTTGCCGGTGGCCGACACCCTGAAAAGGGAGGATCATGGCCGGGTGCTGGAGACGGTGGAACGCAGCGCCCTCTGGCGAGCCTTCACGCCCCAGGCATTTCCCCTGGGGGCATTGGCCGAGGCCCTGGCCGAGGCCGCGCAGCAAGGGTGGACAGTAACGGATGAGGCCTCGGCCATGGAGCGGCAGGGCTGGCGGCCGCTGCTGGTGCGTGGGCATGGGGACAATATCAAGGTGACCCTCCCGGAAGACCTGCCCCTGGCGGCGGCCATTCTGGAGGCGCAATGGAAGGAGCAGGCAAGATGAGCGATTTTCGCGTGGGCCATGGTTTTGACGTGCATGCGCTGGTGCCCGGTCGGCCCCTGATCCTGGGTGGCGTGCAGGTGTCCTATGCCCTTGGCCTGGCCGGTCACTCCGATGCGGATGTCCTGCTGCATGCCATCTGCGATGCCCTCCTCGGTGCGGCGGCCCTGGGGGACATCGGCCGTCATTTCCCTGATAGCGACGAGCGCTTTCGCGGGGCCGATTCGCGGGTGCTCCTGCGCCACTGCCGCGATCTGGTGCAGGCGCTGGGTTTTGCGGTCGGCAATGTGGATGCCACCATCGTCTGCCAGCGGCCCAAACTCGCCCCCCATATCTTCCTGATGCAGCAGCATCTGAGCGAGGACCTGGGCCTGGCCATGGATGCCGTCAACGTCAAGGCCACCACGACGGAGGGCCTGGGTTATACCGGTCGCGGTGAAGGAATCAGCGCCCACGCCGTCGTGCTGATCCACCGTGCCTGAGGTCGAGACACGCCTTTTCCCCTGGTCCGATGCGGGGCTACGCGCACGTCTGCGGGTGGAACTGGCGGATTTTCAGGTGCGCGAGGAACTTCCTTTCCCGCCTTCCGGCAGCGGCTTTCATTGCTGGCTGGAGATCGAAAAACGGGGCCTCAATACCGAACAGGTGGCGCAGCGCCTGGCGCGTTTGGCGGGGGTGGCGGCGCGCGACGTGGGTTTTGCCGGCCTCAAGGACCGCTGGGCGGTGGCGCGCCAGGTCTTCACCGTACCCTTGGGCGCCGACAAGACCTTACCTTGGGCCAGCCTGAACGATGAAAACCTGCAGATCCTGAGCCAGCAGCGGCATGATAAAAAGCTGCGACGGGGAGTCTTGCGGGGCAATCACTTCCATCTGGTCTTGCGGGATGTCGCCGGTGATCGGGCGCTTTGGGAGGAAAGGCTGAGGGCCGTGGTGCAGGAGGGTTTCCCCAATTATTTTGGCGAGCAGCGCTTTGGCCACGGCAACATCCACAAGGCCGGACGCCTCCTCGCCGGGGCGTCCGGCGGCATCGGCCGTCATGAGCGCGGCCTGCTTTGGTCGGCCGCCCGCTCCATCCTCTTCAATGCGGTATTGGCCGAACGGGTGCGGCAGGACAGTTGGTCGCAACTCCTGTCCGGGGAAGTGGTGCAGCTCGACGGCAGTCACAGCCATTTCCGTGCGGAAGAGGAAGAGTTGCCGGCCCTGGCGGCGCGGGCGGCGGCCTGGGATCTCCATCCCACCGGTCCCCTGCCCGGACGCGCTGGTATCCTCCCTAGCGGTGCAGCGTCGCAGGTCGAAGAAGGGGCGCTGGCCGCATGGCGGGGAGGCGTCTCTTTACCCGATTCCGGCCTGCATTGGGCGCAATGTCTGGCCGCCCAGGGCCTGGATGCGGGGCGCCGCCCCTTGCGCGTGCGTCCCCAGGGACTGGTGTGGACCTGGCCCGACGCCGTTACCCTGGAATTGGATTTTTTCCTGCCGGCCGGCAGCTTTGCCACGGTCTTGGTGGAAACGCTGCTGGGTCAGTGAATGATCCTAGATCCGGCAGTTGGCAGCGGGGTTTTAAGGATGATCGCGTAGGCCACGGACCCAGGCCCCCTCAAGCTCTTGACATTAAGGTAGACTACAGGTTGTAGGATGGCGATCCTAGCATCATAGGAGGAGACAGCATGGTTGCCATCACCATCGGTCGTTTGGCGCGGGAGTCAGGACTGGCTCCCGAGACCTTGCGTTATTACGAGCGCCTTGGTCTGATTCAGCCCAGTCAGCGCACCCGCGCCAACTATCGCGTCTACGGAACGGATGCCGAAGGGCGCCTGCGCTTTATTCGTCGCGCCCAGGGGCTGGGGTTTTCTTTGGCCGAGATTCGCGACCTGCTCGGCCTGCACGCCGCCGCCAACGAAGACATGGCCCGGGTCAAGGCCCTGGCACAGATCAAGATCGCTGAGATCGATGCGAAAATCAGCGATCTGCAGCGGATGCGGACGGGCCTGGCGGCCCTCAACGACCTCTGCCCCGGCCATGGCCCCACCGCTGCATGCCCCATCCTGGCCGCGCTGCTGGGCGACGACGTGCCGGCAGGGCATGGATATGAGTGACCTTACGGCGATATGGGTCCACGGGCCTGCCTCAACGGCAAGGAACCGGCTACTTGGGCAGTCCCCGCCTTCTTTGAACCGCCGCCCGCACGTCGTTTCTCTTTCTAACACCGAACAGGAGTGTTGCCATGAATGAAGTGATTCTCAAGGTTCAGGGCATGACCTGCGGGCATTGTGTGATGGCAGTCAAAAAGGCGCTGGGAAAGGTGCCCGGCGTGACCCATGTCGAAGTGGATCTCCCCGCAGGAAAGGCCGTGGTACAGGGTGGCGCCAGTGTCGAGGCAATGATCAAGGCCGTGGCACAAGCCGGTTATGGGGCCGACGTGAAGGGCTAGATCCGCGCTAGTGCACCACCCGCCAAAGCCCTGTGGGGTGGTACGAGCCCTGATCCGGGCAGGGGCATCTATCCGGCCTGTGGCGGGTGTTGGGGAGCCAGCGGCCTTATTCCCAATTGCCGGCAGGACGGCCGTGCCTTCAGGAAAGATGCCGCCGCCGCGACCATTGCAGGAGGACGATCACTGCCCCGCCCCCGCCTTCCTGGGGACGGGCCTGGGCAAAGGCCAGCACTTCCTTGCGGCGGATCAGCCATTGCCCCACCAGGCGTTTGAGAACGGGCACCCGGCCCGGTGAGCCCAGGCCCTTGCCGTGAATGATGCGGACACAACGCCAACGCCAGAGCCGGGCCTCCAGCAGGAATTCACCGATGGCCTGGCGCGCCTCATCGACGGTGCAGCCATGGAGGTCGAGATTTTCCTGGATGCGAAAACGACCGCGGCGCAGATCGCGCAGTAGGGCGCGAGGCATCCCGTTCTGCAGATAGATCCACTCCTCTCCACCCTCCAGCAACAGATCGTCGCCCAGGGGGTGCATCAGCTCATCCAGCACCGCCGCATCGTCCTGCTGGCTTTGCACCGGTATGGGCGGGGGCGGGGCCGGACGCGGGGGCGGGGCAGAGGCGGGCAAAGGCCTGACATCGGCAACGGCACGTAAAAACGCATCCTTGCCAGCACTGTCATCCGCTGCCGCCGATCCGCCGGGTGCTGCCCCCGGATGGCTCTTTCGCTCCATGTCCGGAGGCCGCGCCCTGCCTCCCCGTCGCTGTGCCACTGCAGTTTACCCGCCCTGTTGTTCCAGCCAGCGCTCGGCGTCGAGGGCCGCCATGCAGCCGCTACCGGCGCTGGTCACCGCCTGCCGATAGATGTAATCCTGCACGTCGCCTGCCGCAAAGACGCCGGGGATGCTGGTGGCGGTGGCCATGCCGTCACGACCGCCCCGGGTGATCAGATAGCCGCCGGCATCCATTGCCAGTTGGCCCTTGAAGATATCCGTGTTGGGCCGATGACCAATGGCCAC
The DNA here is from genome assembly GCA_021794385.1 of Pseudomonadota bacterium. Taxonomy (GTDB): domain Bacteria; phylum Pseudomonadota; class Gammaproteobacteria; order Acidithiobacillales; family Acidithiobacillaceae; genus Acidithiobacillus_B. The sequence continues at coordinate 20,612 of JAJYQY010000003.1, forward strand.
GAAAACGCCCATTACCGCCAGATCCTGGCGCTCGCCGTCGGGAAGATGCTTGACCCGCAGACCCGTTACACCGGAGGCGTCGCCCAGCACCTCTTCCACGTCATGGTTCCACAGGATGGTAATATTTCCCTTGCTCAGCAGTTTGTCCTGCAGGATTTTTTCCGCCCGCAAGCGGTCACGGCGATGGACCAGGGTCACATGGCTGACAATATTGCTGAGATAGAGGGCTTCTTCGACGGCCGTGTTTCCGCCACCAATGACGGCCACGGCCTGGCCGCGATAGAAAAAACCGTCGCAGGTAGCGCAGGCGGAAACTCCCTTGCCGCGAAATTTCTCCTCACTGGGCAGGCCCAGATATTTGGCCGAGGCCCCGGTGGCAATGATCAGAGCGTCACAGGTATAACAATGTTGATCGCCGCTCAAGCGGAACGGCCGTTGACTGAGCTCGGCCTGATGAATGTGGTCAAAGAGGATCTCGGTATCAAATCGCCGCGCCTGCTTTTCCAGTTGTTCCATCAGCTCGGGACCCATGATGCCATCGGCAGCACCCGGCCAGTTGTCCACCTCCGTCGTGGTCATCAACTGTCCTCCGGGTTCCATGCCCTGCACCAGCACCGGGTGTAAATTCGCGCGCGCGGCATAGATGGCCGCCGTATAGCCTCCCGGACCCGATCCGAGGATGAGTAGCCGGCTATGTTTGCTGTCAATCAGTTTCCCTTCCGCTGCAGTCATGGTCACCTCGCAAGTAGAATAGATCTATAATTAGTGCAATTATTGTGCAGCCCTTGTCTTCATCCCATAAAACGGCAGTTAGCGCCGGTGTTTTTTGCTCCGACGGCCCGCGCCTGCTGTTCTACGGCTCATCCCGCTGGCAGGCGAAAACCCGCCCTTCGCGCTCTAACAGTTCGCCTGCCGGGCGCGAGCTTTCGCCTAGAGCAACGACGGCTTGGGCCGTAGTCGCGGTAAAAACACCTGCGCCAACTGCCGGATCCAGGTTCGTAAAGTTTAACACCGATCCGGGCCTTTTGGCTTTTTCGCTTGCCGATCAGTCTGCCCCATGCTTCCTTGACACTCAACAATGCCTCGTTTAGCGTGCTGAACATGAGTCATGTCGCGCGCAACGCTCCGCGAAGCCAGAAAAATGCCGCCCCCCAATCACGTGGGGCCCAGACCCGGTCGGTCGCTTGGCGCCGGGAAGCATGGCTATTCATCCTCGCGGCCCTCGCTTCCTATCTGCTGATCGCGCTGGTCAGTTTTAGTTCCCAAGATCCCAGTTGGTTCAGCAGTGGTCAAGGCGGCCCCGTCCATAATTGGGGTGGCATCGTGGGCGCCTACCTGTCCGACTTCCTGGTGCAATCTTTCGGTATCGTGGCCTGGTTGCTTCCCTTTGGGGTGGCAACGCTGGCCTGGCAGTGCTGGCGGCACTGGTTTCGCGCCGTTCCCTTGGGTCCTGCCCGCTATTTCGGGGCCTTGCTCCTGGCCCTCGGGATCATGGGCATAATGGCCATGCTTTCACCGGCACAATGGTGGCCCATTCCCGGCCAGGGACCGGGAGGGATCATCGGCGTGGGGGAGGAGCGCCTGGTGCTGCGCCTGATCGGTGAGGGCGGCAGCATCCTGCTCTTCCTCACTGCTTTCCTGCTGGGCGCTTTCCTCTTGACGGGTCTGGGCCCTGGAGCATTTTATCACCGTTGCCGCAGTGTCTGGCAGGGATTGCCCGGCCTCCCCGGTTTCACCTGGCGCCGGATGCCCGCATCCACGCCATATCAGGGGGGTGCGCAGCCACCAGCGCGCGCGCCGATGCCCACCCCCTCCGCTGGTCCAGCCCCGCTCCCCGTGCGCCGCAGGGTGCCCGCAAGCACTCAGCAACTACCGCTGGCTGATGCCCAGGGCCACGCCTTGGCCGACGGCCTGCCTCCCCTGGCCCTGCTCGACGCCCCCGATGCGGACGATCCCCACACCCAGCCGCAGCCGGAGGAACTGGAACAGCGCTCCCGCCTGCTGGAAGAAAAGCTGGCCGATTTCGGCGTCAGCGCCCGGGTGGTGGGCGCCTACCCGGGCCCCGTCATCACCCGTTTTGAGATCGAGCCCGCCGCCGGCGTCAAGGTCAGCCAGATAGCCGGGTTGGCCAAGGACCTGGCCCGCACCCTGTCGGCGACCCGGGTGCGGGTGGTAGAGACCATTCCGGGCAAGCCCACCATGGGGATCGAAATCCCCAATAGCCAACGGCGCATGGTGCGTCTTTCCGAGGTGCTCTCCAGTGGGGGGTTCAGCAGGAGCCACAGCCTCCTGACCCTGGCGCTGGGCAAGGACATCGGTGGTCAGCCGGTTTCGGCGGACCTCGCCAAAATGCCCCACCTGCTGGTGGCGGGGACGACAGGGGCGGGTAAATCGGTAGGGGTCAACGCCATGATCCTGAGCATTCTCTTCAAGGCGACTCCAGCCGAGGTGCGCCTGATCATGGTCGATCCCAAGATGCTGGAGCTCTCCATTTACGAGGGCATTCCCCATCTGCTGGCGCCCGTGGTCACGGACATGAAGGAAGCCGCCAACGCCCTGCGCTGGTGTGTGGCCGAGATGGAACGGCGCTACCAGCTCATGTCCCGGGCCGGAGTGCGCAATCTGGCGGGATTCAACCAGAAAATTGCCGAAGCAACCGCGCGTGGCGAGCCCTTGCTGGGGCAGGAGACGGGCTTTGATGGTCAGCCCCGGCCCCTGGAGCCCATGCCCTCCATCGTCGTGGTCATCGACGAGTTTGCCGACCTCATGATGGTCGTGGGCAAACAGGTGGAAAGCCTCATCACCCGTCTGGCGCAAAAGGCGCGGGCGGCGGGGCTCCATCTCATCATGGCCACCCAGCGACCCTCCGTCGATGTGATTACCGGCCTGATCAAGGCCAATATCCCCACCCGCATCGCCTTTCAGGTCTCCTCGCGCATCGACTCCCGCACCATCCTCGATCAGGCCGGCGCCGAAACCCTGCTGGGTCAGGGAGACATGCTCTACCTGCCGCCCGGTACCGGTTATCCGGTCCGCGTCCATGGCGCCTTTGTCGGTGATGATGAGGTGCATCGGGTGGTGGCCTATCTGCGTCAGCATGGCGCACCTCAATATGATGAGAGCATCCTCCAGGGGGCCGACGCCGGTGACGGTGAAGGCGGAGGCGAGGGCGGCGGCAGCGAGGCCGATCCCCTGTACGACCAGGCCGTTGCCATTGTCACCGGTAGTCGTAAGGCCAGCATCTCCTACGTGCAGCGCCAGCTCAAGGTGGGTTATAATCGCGCCGCCCGCATGATCGAAGAGATGGAACGGGTAGGGATCGTGGGTCCATTGCAGAGCAACGGGAGCAGAGAAGTCTATGCAGCAGCGCCGCCGGCCAATGATTGAGCGTCTCCGGGCAGCTCCTATGCGGGGCTGGGGATGGCTGCTCTTCGCCCTGCTCCTGGCCGGCGCCGGCTGGGCGCGGGCTGCCCCCGCGCCCGGGAGCCAGATTCTGCAGCACTTTTTTCAACAGGTGCAGACGGTACAGGCGCAGTTCACTCAAGTGGTCACCGACCGTAATGGGCGGATCATCAAGCATGCGGCCGGTACGGTGTGGATCCAGCGCCCGGGCAAATTCCGCTGGGTCTATGGCGGTAGTAACGGCCAGACCATCGTATCCAACGGTACCCGGGTCTGGCTCTACGACCCCGCCCTGCAACAGGTCACGATCCAGCCCTTGGACAAGACCCTCGGCTCCACCCCGGCAGCCCTCATTGCCGGCAAGGATATCCTGGCCAGCCGCTTTGTGATTCGCGATCTGGGCCGCAAGGACGGGATACGGTGGGTGGAGTTGCAGCCCAAGAATGGGCAGGATCAGGGCTTCACGGCGGTGCGCCTCGGTTTTGATGCCCGGGGCGCCCTGCAGGAAATGCGCATGGAAGATGCCTTCCAGCAGGAAACGGTGCTGACCTTTCATGATATCCGCCTGAATCAGCCCATTGCTGCCCAGGAATTTCAATTTACCCCACCCGCCGGGGTGGATGTCCTCAAACAACCCTGACGTCTGGAGAATCTCATGTTGGATTGGAAGTTGCGCATCGCCCTTGCAGCCCTCGGCTTGGGCTTTGTTGCCCAGGCGCAGGCCGCAGATTTCTCCGTGCCCACCTCGGTGGTAGGTCTTTCCGAAGCCGGTGCCACCGTGGCCGACGGCGGCCCGGTCAGCAGCTTTGGGGACAATCCCGCCGATATGGTCTTTTTCCCCGGCACCCGCATGGGCATCGATATCATTGCCAGCAAACCCAGCTACACCTTTGATGCCGCCGGCGGTTCCAGCGTCAGCCCCTCCAGCAAGCTGAACATCCTGCCCAATCTTTTCGTCACTCACCGCTTCGACAGCCTGCCGCTGGCGGTGGGGCTGGGGATTACGGAGCCATACCGGATCAACACCACCTGGCCTGCCGGCAGTTTCCCCGCCGCTGCCAATGCTCCCGTCAAGACCGACCTGCAGCTCATTGACGTCAACCCCGGCGTAGCCTACCTGCTGCTGCCCAACCTCAGCATCGGGGTAGGGGTGGATTACTATCAATCCATCAGTGCTACCTTCGATACCACCCAGACGGCCGCCAGCGGCACGGGCGGTGGCGTCGGCGGCAATATCGGCCTCTTTTACACCACCGAAACGTGGAATGCCGGTCTCTCCTACCGCTCCCAGGCCAATATCTCCGCCGCCGGCGGGACCATCACCCTGCCCAGTCGCGCCCAGGCCGGGGTGCGCTACCGTTTTACCCCGGCCTTGGCCACGGAGCTGGATGTGGACTGGACCGACTGGAGCAGCGCCAAGCTCCCCAACACCCCCAGTCTCGGTTGGAAATCCGCCCTGGCCTACCGCCTGGGCCTGAGCTATCACCTCAACCAGGACCTCGAACTGCGCGGAGGCCTGGCCCATGAGAGCAATCCGGCCACGTCCAGCAGCTACGAGGCCAGTGTTCCCGCCGCGGCGAGCAACATCGTCGCCCTCGGCGCCGGTGTGGAGCTCGGCAACTGGCACTGGGACCTGGGCGCCTCCTATGCCCTGTCGGGGTCGACGACGGTGAACACGGTGAACAATGCCGGCGGCTTCGATGGCACCTACAAGGCCAGCGCCTTCAGCTTTGGCGCCGCCCTGTCGCGGCATTTTTGAGGATGCGGTTTCCCTGACCAGGACCCCTCCGGTATGAAGACCGCAGCCGCCGATCCCCGGCCCCTGGCCGCCCGCATGCGCCCCCGCAACCTGGCCGAGTTTGTCGGCCAGGGACAGCTCCTGGATCCCGGCGGGCCCATCGCCGCCATGCTGCGCTCGGGCAAACTCCACTCCATGATGTTCTGGGGGCCGCCGGGGAGCGGCAAGACCACCCTGGCCCGGCTCCTGGCCGAGGCCACCCATAGCGTCCTGCAGCCCCTATCGGCGGTGAACAGTGGCGTTCGGGAGATCCGCGCCGCCGTTGCGGAGGCGGAAGCGGCACGGGCCCAGGGACATGCCACCGTGCTTTTCATTGACGAAATCCACCGCTTCAACAAGACCCAGCAGGATGCTCTGCTCCCCCATGTGGAAGAAGGCACCTTCACCCTCATCGGCGCGACCACCGAAAATCCCAGCTTTGCTCTGGTGAACGCCCTGCTTTCCCGCGCCCGGGTCTACGTCCTCAAGCCCCTGGACGAGTCGCAACTGGCAGAACTCCTCCGCCGCACGCTCCGGGACCCGGAGCGTGGCCTCGGTCACTTGCAGGTGGAGATGGGCCCGGAGCTGCAGCGCACCCTCCTGCTCAGTGCCGACGGCGACGGCCGCCGCCTCCTCAATCTCCTGGATCTGGTCGTGCAACTGGCTACTCCCGAGGCGGGCGTCGTGCGCATCGAGGCAGCTACCCTGGCGGCAGCCATCGGTCAATCCTGGCGCCGTTTCGACAAGGGTGGAGAGGCCTTTTACGACGAAATATCGGCGCTCCACAAGTCCCTGCGCGGCTCCGATCCCGATGCCGCCCTCTACTGGCTGGCGCGCATGCTCGACGGTGGCGCCGATCCCCTCTATATCGCCCGGCGGCTGGTGCGCATGGCCATGGAAGACATTGGCCTTGCCGATCCCCGCGCCCTGGATGTCGCCCTGGCGGCCAAGGCAGCCTACACCTTTCTCGGCTCTCCCGAAGGGGATCTGGCCCTCGCCCAGGCCGTTGTTTACCTGGCCAGCAGCCCCAAAAGCAATGCGGTCTATGCAGGCTGGAAAAAAGTCCGGGAAGCGGTCAAGGCCGGCGGCAGTGTCGAGGTGCCCCTGCACCTGCGCAATGCCCCCACCCAGCTTCTGCGTGGTCTGGGTTATGGCCAGGATTATCGCTACGACCACGACTATCCCGATGCCATCGCTCCAGAGCAGTTCTATCTGCCCCAGGCCTTGCGCGGGCAGGATTTCTACCAGCCCAGCGAACGCGGCCTGGAAGCGCGCATTCGTGAACGCCTGCTCTGGATCAGGGCGCACCGCCAATCCCCCAACGAGTCCAAAACCCATGCTTGATCCCACCTTGTTACGCAATGCCCCGGAGCAAGTGGCCGCCGCCCTGGCCCGCCGCGGCGTGATCCTGGAT
>JAJYQY010000105.1 GCA_021794385.1 Pseudomonadota bacterium
ACCGCCGGCGCGGCGACGTCCTGCTCATCATCACCGCCACCAATCGCTTTGTCACTGCGCCCATTGCCCGTGAACTGGGGGTGGAGCACTTGCTGGCCACCGAGCCCGAAGAACGGGAGGACGGCAGCTTTACCGGCGGGGTGCTGGGCATTCCCTGCTTCCGCGAGGGGAAGGTGCAGCGGCTGCGGGAATGGCTGCAAGAGACCGGTCTTGGCCTTGGGGAGAGCACCTTTTATAGCGATTCGCACAACGACCTTGCCTTGTTGGAAACGGTGCGCTACCCGATGGCCGTCGATCCCGATCCCATCCTGCGCAGTCACGCCGAAGCGCAGGGGTGGCCCATTCTGCACCTGCACGGCGACGGCCTCCCGGCCACCGCTGAGCAAGTGCTCAATCTCCCCGGGCACGGGCGGCGGCCAGGGTCTCCTCCACGGCCACGCTGACAATGCGCGAAACACCCGGCTCGGGCATGGTAACGCCGATAAGCTGTTCGCCTGCCTGCATGGTCAGGGTGTGGTGGGTGATGAGCAGGAACTGGGTCTGGGCCGCCATTTCGCGCAAAAGGGCGCAGAAACGGCCGACATTTGCCTCATCCAGGGGCGCATCCACTTCGTCGAGTACGCAGAAGGGCGCGGGATTGAGGCGAAAGAGGGCAAAGACCAGGGCAATGGCGGTGAGGGCCTTTTCGCCGCCCGAGAGTTGCTGCAGGGTGGCGTTGCGTTTGCCCGGTGGCTGCGCGCGCAGGATCAGCCCAGCGTCGAGGGGGTCGTCGCTGGTGGGCGCGAGCAGGGCGGTGCCGCCGCCAAACAGGATGGCAAAGAGCTCCTGCAGGGCGTCATTGACGGCGGCAAGCGTCTCGGCAAAGCGACTGCCGGTTTCCTGATCCATGCTCGCCATGGCCATTTCGAGGCTTTGCAAGGCCTCTTCCACATCCTGACTTTGCTGTAACAGCTCCTGCCGGCGACCGCCCAGTTCGTTCAACTCCTCCTCTGCGGCAAGGTTGACGTTGCCCATGCGGGCAATGAGGGCAGCGAGGCGCTCCGGCTCCTCGGCCACCTTGTCGGGCTCGGGACAGGGGCCCGGGTCTGCGGGCAGGTCTACTGCCAGATCTGCTGCCTGACGCTCCAGTTCGCCTAATCTGCCTTGGAGGGCAGCCAGGGTCGCCTGTTCACCCGCAGTCTGGGCCTGCAATTGCCTGATGGCATTCTCCACCGCCAAACGCTCCCCTTCGCGTTGGCGGATCCCCTGGTCGAGGGCCCTGGCCTCCCCCTGCAGGCGTTCCAGATCCATCTGGCAGGCGCTTTTTGCCGCCTCCGCCTGGGCGTACTCAGCCTCTCGCCGGGGAATCTCGGCCTGCTGGGTGAGCAATTGCCCCTCGGCTGTGTCGCGTTCCCGGCGATGCTGCCCTTCCCGTTCGACGAGCTGCTTTTCCTGCTGGGCCGCGGCCTCCAGTTCGGCCTGCAGGCGTTGCTGGTGAATTTCCAGACGCTGCATTTCGTCGCGCAGGCGGGCATATCGACTGCGTTTGTGGGCGAGCTGTTGACGCGCGACCTGGGTCTCGGCCTCCACTTCGGCCAGGCGGCGTTCCAGATTCTGGCAAAGGGGCTGGGCCGTCTGTATCTGTAAACGGGCGGCGGCGAGGCGCTCTTGCAGTTGCTGCTCTTGGCCGACGAGTCTCTCGCGTTCCCGCTCCCGCTCCCGAATGCGTTCCTGCTCGGCCTCGGCGCGACTGCGCAGGCGCGCCAACTCGTGTTCGTCACGGGCCAAGTGGCGCCGTTCTTCCTGCAATTGGCCTTCCAGATGTTCTCGCTGCTGTTGGGCTTCACGTTGGGCCTGCTCGGCGGCGCTCAGTCGGGCCTCGGCAGCGGCCGCCCCGTTCTGGGCGGCACTCAGTGCCGTGGCGACCTCGCTGAGATCGCGACGGCATTGGAGCAGGCCGGCGCCATCGCGGTCCGTAGCGGGAAAGCTGATTCCCCGGGCATGAACCAGCACGCCGTCGGGGGTGATCCAGGCCTCGCCGGGGGCTAGCCTGTCCCGTTCCCGACGAGCAAAATCCAGATCGGAGGCGCAACGCAGGCCCCAGAGCCAGTCCTGCAACGGCCTGCCATCGCCGTCGCCCAGGTGCACTTGCTGGAGCAACATCCCCTCATCTTGTGCCCCTGCCATTGCTTGGTCCTGGCGTGAAATATCGAGAAAACTGCCGGCAGTGGCCTGAGAAAGGCCTTCGGCGTCCCCCACCCGCGCCTGGAGACGATCGCCCAGAACCTGCTCGACGGCGTATTCCCAGCCTTCGGCCACACTCAGCGTATCAAGCAGGATAGGCCCCTCCCCCAGCCCCGGAGCGGGTTTATGCAAACGCTGGTATAGGGCCTGCAGGGCGCGCTGACGAGCGGCGCCTTCGTGCAGTTCCCGTTGTGCCTCATCGCGCCGGTGACGTGCCTCCTTGAGACTTTCCTGGGCGCTGTTCCAAGCCGCTCCGGCCAAGACCAAGGCCTCCTCCGTAGCCCGGACGGTGGCTTGTCCGCGCAAAACCGCCGCTTCCAGTTCGGGTAGTCGGGAGACTTCCGTGGGCAGAGGATGCGCCAGCTCCATAAGCCGTTTTTCCAGATCGTTCAGACGCAGGCCTTGTTCCTTTTCCATGGCCATTGCCACGTCACGCTCCCGGCGTCGTTCGGACAGGTCTGCCTGCAGGGCGTTGCGTTCGGTTTCCAGGGTGGCGAGGGCCTGCTCCTCTTTTTGCCGATCCCGTCGGGCCGCCTCTTCTTCTCCCCGCAGGGTCAGCAGGCGGGCATCACCATCCCGCAGGCTGGCATCGCGACGCTGTCTTTCCTGCAGCAGCGTGTCGCGTTCGCGCTCCAGTTTGGCGAGTGCCTCCCGACTCTGCTGGCAAATCTGTTCCTGGCGTTGCAGCGCGGTGCGGAGATCGCGCAGTCGATGGGCATGCTCGGCGAGGCGGCCGCTCGCCTCATAAAAGGCCGCCTGGGCCCCTTCCACCGCATCTTGCAGGGTTCGTTGCTGATCGCGCTGTTCTTGCAGCCCCCCCAGCAACAGGGCCTGGGCCGCCTCTTGCCGGTCCAAAGCCCCTACGCTATGGGCCATCTGTTCTGCGACGGCCCGGGCCGCGCTGCGTTCCTCCTCCAGACGCCATTGCAGGGCCCACCAGCGCCAGCGCCGTTCCGCGGCGCGCAACTCCCGAAAACGCTGCGCCGCCTGGGCCTGACGCTGCAGGCGCCCCCATTGGGTCTCCATCTCGCCGTGAATGTCGTGGAGCCGCTGCAGGTGTTCACGGGTTTCGGCGATGCGCTGCGCCGTTTCCCGACGCCGTTCCTTGTAGCGGCTGATGGCGCCGGCTTCTTCGAGGATATTGCGTAGATCCTCGGGGCGCGCATCGATGATGCGACCGATGGTACCCTGCTCGACAATGGCGTAGGCATTGGCCCCCAGGCCCGTCCCCAGAAAAAGATCGGCCACATCCCGGCGCCGGCAGCGGCCGCCATTGATGCGGTACTGGCTGTCACCATGACGATCCAGTTCCCGGCGCACACTGATCTCGGCCACCCCCGCCAGGGCGCCGGGGGCCGAGCCGTCGCTGTTATCAAAATGTAGTTCAACCACGGCGCGCTGGGCCCCCGGCCGCTTGCCGCCGCCGTTGGAAATGACATCGCTGAGGCTGCCGCCGCGCAGTTGCCGCGCCGAGGACTCGCCCAGGACCCAGCGAATGGCATCGACGGTATTGGATTTGCCGCAGCCATTGGGCCCGACGATGACCACCGGATTGGCCTGCAATTCAATAGCGGCGGGTTCGAGGAAGGACTTGAAGCCGGTGAGTTGGATGGCCTTGAGGCGCATGGACGCTGCGGTGATCGCTATTTATCCGTACAATATGTATAGATGATCATGAGGAGTTCAACGTGTCCAGTCAACCCAGCAAAGATCTGCAGTCCTTTCCCAATCCTCACCCCGAGCGCGATTATTGCATTCACATGGATCTGCCGGAGTTCACCTGCCTTTGCCCGGTGACGGGGCAGCCCGACTTCGCCCATTTTCTGCTGGATTTCATTCCCGACCAGCGTTGCGTGGAGCTCAAATCTCTCAAGCTCTACCTATGGAGCTATCGCAACGAAGGCGGCTTTCACGAGGCCATGACCAACCGGATCGCCGATGACCTCATCGCCGTTCTGGCGCCCCGCTACCTGCGCCTGCTGGGGCGCTGGTATGTACGCGGCGGCATCACCACCGATGTCCTGGTGGAACAGCGTCAGGAAGGCTGGAACAACCCCTCCATTCTCGCCCAATTGCCGCCGGTCACCTGGAGCGACCACCGTCCGGGGTAAGGCATGTATCTGGGGATCGACTTCGGCAGTTCCGGCGTGCGCGGGGTGCTCATGGACAGCACCCTCCAAGTCCGGGCTCGGGCCGCCCTGCCCCTCGCGGACGGTTTGGATGACCCCGGGGCCTGGATGGCTCTGCTTCAGCCACTTTTCCGCGAGCTGCGCGCGCAGTGTGCGGAAGGGATGGAGGCGTTGCGTGCGCTGACGATAGATGGTACGTCGGGCACGCTGCTGCTCTGCGATGGGTTGGGACAGCCCCTCTTTCCCGCCCTCCTCTACTACGATCAACGCGCGACTGCAGAAGCCCAGGAAATCGCCCAATCCTGGCCCCGGGCCGGGATTGCCGCCGAAGCGAGCAGTTCCCTGGCCAAACTCCTCTGGCTATGGCGACACGTTCCCGCCGTCCGCGGCGCGCATTTTCTCCACCATCAGGCCGACTGGGTAGCCGCCCGGTTGACGGGAAAGCTTGGCCTCTCCGACCGGGGCAATCTGGTCAAACTGGGGCTGGATGGCCAGACCCTCCGCTATCCACCGCCGTTGCTGGAATTACTTGGAAAACGCGGCATTCCTGCGCAGGTACTCCCCCAAGCCCGACGGGAAGGCGCCGATTTGGGGCCCGTGCGTCCGGACTGGGCAGCGCGCCTGGGCATCCCCGCAGACACCCGGGTGCGCGCCGGCTGTACCGACAGCATCGCCGCCGCCATTGCCGCAGGTTTGCATGAACCGGGCCAGGCCCTCAGCAGTCTGGGCTCCAGCCTCGCCATCAAGGTCGCCAGCCCCCGGCCGGTGGTGGATACGGCAGCGGGCATCTATAGCCATGTGCTGGATGATCTCTATCTGGTGGGCGCCGCCTCCAACAGTGGCGGTGCGGCCTTGCTGCGTCATTTCTCCCGGCAGGAAATGATGGCATTGTCCTCCCGGCTGGATCCCTCCCGGCCCACGGGTACCCTTGTCTACCCCTTACCGGGCATGGGCGAGCGTTTCCCGCGACGTGCTGCTCATTGGCCGGGCAGCGCGCCTCCCGAGGGGCCGCCAGCCTGGCAATTCCAGGCGCTATTGGAGGGCGTGGCTTATATCGAGGCTTGGGCTTATGCCTTGCTCGCAGAACATGGCGCCCCGTGTAATGGAGCCATTCGCAGCCTGGGAGGGGGCGTTATCAATGCAGCGTGGATGCAAATGCGCGCCAATATCCTGAATCGACCGATAGCGGTGCTGAGCGCTAACGAGGCCGCCCTGGGTGCGGCCCTGCTCGCCGCCGCCCCGGATGTAGGCGGCTTGCACCAAGTCCAGGAGTGGCGCAGGCCGGAGATGCAGGTCATTACACCTACGCCCGCCGCCGGTGCCGCCTATGCCTCTTATACGGCGGCCTTTCGTCGTCATTTCGCAGACGCAGGCAATAATATCTCCTCGTAACCCGGCAACGGCAAAACACCCGTGCCAACTGCCGAATCTGGGCTTATGGAGTAGCCGCCTCCGCCCACCATTGCCGGAGCAGGGGGATGTCCACCAACAAGGTGCTACCCGCCTCGGGCCCGGTAATGACTTGCGCTGGCCCTTCCGGCTCGCCGAGATGGGTCAGGACGCGTAAAGCACCGGTAAAATCCTGGCCGCGGGTGTAATCCGTTTCCGTAATGAGGGTGGGCAAGGCCGCGCCACAGGCCGATCGCAGGCCATTGGCCGAGTCCTCGATGGCCAGGCACTCCCCCGCCGCAAGCCCTAACTGGTCCAGGACATACTGATAGATATCCGGGGCCGGCTTCTTCCTCGGCACCACATCACCGGCG
>JAJYQY010000042.1 GCA_021794385.1 Pseudomonadota bacterium
CCGTGGCTGAGCGGGTACGGGGTCTGGATAGCGGCGCCGATGATTATCTGGTCAAGCCCTTTGATGTGGATGAACTTCTTGCCCGCGTCCGCGCCCTCATCCGGCGTGGCGAAGGGCGCGCCGAGCCCCTGCTTCGGCATGGACCTCTCACCCTGGATCCCGCTGCCCATCAGGCCTTCTGGCAGGGCCAAGCCATCGCTCTCAGTGCCCGTGAGTTCGCGGTCCTGCGCGCATTGCTTGCCCACCCGGGGCGAGTAATGAGCAAGGAACAACTGGCCGAGCAGATCTATAGCTGGGATGAGGAGATCGAGAGCAATACCATTGAGGTCTATGTTCATCATTTGCGGCGCAAGCTGGCAGCGGATTTCATTGTCACCCATCGCGGCTTGGGTTATAGCATTTCTCCCCAGCATGATGCCCCGCTCCATGAGCCATCGCTTTAGCATTCGCCGGCGCCTGCTGATCCTCCTTCTGAGTCTGGTCACCCTACTCTGGCTGGGGGCGGTGCTGGCCAGTTTCCTGCAAATGCGCCAGGAGTTAAACCATCTTTTTGATGAAGAACTTTTACAATGGGCGCGAACCCTCCTGCACAGCCCGGGCGCCAGCACCCTCATCCTGCCGCCTTTTCCCGATCGCGACAACCCCCAACGGGCCGACCTTTACCGCCCCTACCGCCTGCAGTCCCTGGGCAAGGGCATGCTCGCCAGCAGCCACGGCTCCGAGATCCTTCCTCCCTGGCACCCCGCCACCCCCATGCTGCAAAACGTGCGCATGAACGGGGAGGAATGGCGGCTGGCCACGGTCACGGATGGCCACCGCGTCGCCCAGGTGGCCGAAAACCTCGACGCCCGCCAGGATGTCACCGACGAAATCGCCCAACAACTCCTCACCCCCCTGTGGCTGGTGCTCCCGCTGCTGGCTCTGGTCATCGGTTTTGCCGTTCGCCAGGGCCTCGCCCCCCTGCGCGATCTGACCGCGCGGCTGGAAGAACGCCAGCCCCAGGCCTTGCAGCCCATAGGCGGCCCGGTCCCGACAGAACTGCAACCCTTGCTCGATGCCCTCAATGGGCTTTTCCGGCGGGTGGATGCCGCCTTCGCCCGGGAGCAGGAATTCACCGCCCATGCCGCCCATGAACTGCGTACCCCCCTTGCGGGCCTGCGGATTCATGCCCAACTGGCCCTGCGCCATGCCGAGAGCAGCGCCGAAAGGGAGGCCCTCCAGGGGGTTGTGCAGGGGGTGGACCGCGCTACCCATGTGGTCGAACAGTTGCTGGCCCTGGCCCGTCTTGAGGCCGACCAGCCACGCCGTGACGAGCACATCGACGTATCTGCCCTGGTGCAGCGCCTGAGCGTTGCCTTCGCAGCAAGCGTCGCCGCCAAAGGTATCCGCCTGACCGCCCAGGGGCCATCGCCGGCCATCCTTACCGGCCGCAAAACCTGGCTGGAGATCGCCTTGCGCAACCTCGTGGACAATGCCATCCGCTATGGCCCCGCGGGCACGGACATTCGCATCACCTGGGAGGCCGGAGGAGGGCGGGCTTCCTGGATAGAGGTCTGCGACAATGGCCCCGGCGTGCCAGCCGATGCCCTGCTGCGCATCTTCCAGCCCTTCTATCGCGACCCGAAAAGCGCGGAGGAGGAGGGGGGAAGCGGCCTGGGCCTGGCCATTGTCCAGCGGGCTACGGAGGCCCTGGGCGGCCATGCCGAGGCCAGCGCCGCCGCCGAGGGCGGCCTTTGTGTTCGCCTGATTTTTTCGCCAATATCCCCGAGGGAAGGGCCCGGGGAAAAAGGGAAGCGCGTATGAGGGAAACGTCCATCCAAGCACAAATCCAGGACCTGCGCAAACGCATCAATGATGCCAACCAGCGTTATTATGTCCTCGACGCACCCACCCTCTCCGATGCCGAGTACGACCGACTCATGCGGGAACTCCAAGCCCTGGAGGCGGCCCATCCGCAGCTCATCACGCCCGACTCACCCACCCAGCGCGTTGGCGCGCCGCCCCTTGGCGCCTTTGCCAGCGTCCAGCATGGCATTCCCATGACCTCCCTCGATAACGTCTTCGATCTCCAAGGCCTGAACGACTGGGATCGCCGGGTGCGCGAAGGCTTGGATCAGAACCTGGTGGAATACAGCGCCGAGCCCAAGTTCGACGGCGTGTCCGTGAACATCCGCTATGAGCAGGGCCGCCTCGCCCGTGCCGGCACCCGCGGCGACGGCTACACCGGCGAAGACGTTACCCTCAACGTGCGCACCATCCGCAATGTCCCCCTCCGTCTCCAGGGCAACGGTTGGCCAGAATTGCTGGAGATTCGCGGCGAAGTGGTCATCCCCATTGCCGCCTTCGAGCGCCTCAACGGCGAACGTCTACAGCAAGGCGAAGCGCCCTTCGCCAACCCCCGCAACGCCGCCGCAGGCAGCCTGCGCCAACTCGATTCCCAGATCACCGCTACCCGTCCCCTGGCCTTTTTCCCCTGGGGCTGGGGAGAATGCGCCGACATCCTGGGGGAGAGCCACATGGACTACATGGAACGCTTTCACTCCTGGGGTTTTCAGGTGACTTCTTACTTGACAAAAGTGCATGGAGTAATTGAATGCCAAGGCTATTTTGAAAAAATCCAGAAACAGCGCGAAACTATGCCCTTCGAGATCGACGGCGTCGTCTTCAAGGTCAACCGCCTCACCCATCGCGATACCCTCGGTTTCACCGCCCGCGCACCGCGTTGGGCCATCGCCTACAAGTTTCCGGCCCACGAAGAAAACACCGTCGTCGAAGCCATCCTGCCCTCCGTGGGGCGTACCGGCGTCATCACCCCCGTGGCCGTCCTGCGCCCGGTGCAGGTGGGGGGAGTCACCGTCTCCCGTGCCAGCCTGCACAATCAGGACGAAGTGGAGCGCAAGGACGTCCGGGTGGGGGATACCGTCATTGTGCGCCGTGCCGGCGATGTCATCCCCGAGGTCGTGGCGGTCATCCCGGAAAAACGTCCCGCCGGCGCGCAGCCCTGGCAGATGCCCCAACGCTGCCCCGTATGTGGCTCCGAAGTCCTGCGCCTGCCCAATGAAGCCGCCCATCGCTGCATGGGCGGCCTCTATTGCCCGGCCCAGCGCATGGGCGCCATCCTCCATTTTGCCTCGCGGCGGGCCATGGACATTCGCGGCCTCGGCGAAAAACTGGCGCAACAACTGGTAGACAGGGGCCTGGTCCAAACCGTCGCCGATCTCTATGGGCTCGACAGCGGCACCCTCGCCCAGCTCGAAAGAATGGGCGCCAAATCCGCCGAAAAACTCCTCCAGGAGTTGAAGCAATCCCGCAACAGCACCCTCCCACGTTTTCTCTATGCCCTGGGGATCCGCCAGGTAGGGGAGACCACTGCCAAATCCCTGGCCGGATTTTTTGGCGATCTCGATCCTCTCCTCCAGGCATCGGAGGAAGTCCTCCAGGAGATCCCCGATGTCGGACCGGTGGTGGCCGAATCCATCGCGCATTTTTTCGCCCAAAGCCATAATCGGGAGGTGATCGCGGCCCTGCGCAGCGCCGGTATCCATTGGCCGCCCATCCCCCGCGCCCGGGAAAGAGAGAGCCTACCCCTGAAGGGCGAGACCTATGTACTGACCGGCACCCTCGCCAGCATGACCCGCGAGGAGGCCAAGGCCGCCATCGAAACCCTGGGCGGCAAGGTCAGCGGCAGCGTCTCGGCAAAGACCAGTTTCGTAGTGGAGGGGCAAGATTCCGGCAGCAAGGCGGAAAAGGCCCGCGCATTGGCGATTCCGCTTCTGGACGAGGCAGCTTTTCTGCAACGGCTAGGGCGGCGGATGGCGCAGTAGCAGGTATCCCCGTCATCCCCGCGAGGACAATGCCGGAAACCCGTCTGCCATCGGGCACAAGGCATGGGCGGAAAGCGGCTTTTATGCTAAACTTGGATTAATTGTAAATCCGCTTTTCAACTCCCAGGGTGGAATTGGTACCATGGCGCACATCCCCACCTTTCGTTTGCATGTCGTTGATGTCCACGGTGAAGTCTACTATGGCGACGCCCGTTTCGTAGCCGTACCGGCAGAGATGGGCGAGGTCGGTATCCTGCCGGGCCATGCGCCCTTGCTAAGTCGCATGCGCCCCGGGGAGTTACGCATCACCAAGGGGGATGGAGTTCTGCAAATCCTTTTTCTGGACGGCGGCATGCTGGAGGTGCAGCCCTATCTGGTCAGCATTCTGGCTGACGCCAGCCTGCGGGTTCCCGATATCGACCTCAAGGATACCGAGGCCCGACTCCAGGCCGCCCAGCGCACCTTGAGCGACGAACACACATCGGAAATGAATCTCCTCATGGCCGAGCAGGAGCTCAAACGCGAGTTGGCCAAGCTCCAGGCCCACCAGCGTTATCAGCAAAACCTGCAAATGGGGAAAACCGACGGTTACGACTGGCGCCGACCACCCTTGACCGGCATCCCTCAGGTCAATATTCACGATCTCGAAGGATAGCCGTACCCCCATGCTTCTCAATTTTGTCCAGGGAGAAGAAGGGCGCCTCATCATCCTCTTCCTCGCGGGCCTGGGCGCAGGATTTATCAATGTTCTTGCCGGCGGCGGCTCGCTCTTCACCTTGCCGGTCCTGATCTTCGCCGGTCTGGACCCTGTCACGGCCAACGGTACCAACCGCATTGGCGTATTGTTGGAAAACCTCACGGCGACCCACCACTTTCATCAGCGGCAACTCGCCGAGTTGAAACAGGGTGGCATGCTGGCCCTATGGACCTTGCCCGGCGTTGTGATCGGGGCCCTGGCCGGCGTCCATATCAGCAACCTCTGGTTTCAACGCATTCTCGTCATCGTCCTGGTCATCGGCGCCATCACCCTCCTGCTCCCCAAAAAAACGAGCACCGCGCCGGGCAGTAGGGCGGATGGCCAACCTTCACTTTGGCTCTACCCGGCCCTCGCCGTCTTGGGTTTTTATGGTGGATTCATCCAGGCCGGCATTGGCTTTCTCTTCATCCTGGTCCTGCGCAAGCTGCTTACCCGGCATCTACCCCAGGTGAACGCCTACAAGACCCTGATCATTACCACCTACACCCTGCCGGCGCTGCTCATTTTCGCCTGGATGGGAGAGGTACGCTGGGGGATGGGCGTGACCATCGCCGTCGGCGGGATTCTGGGCGCCTGGCTTGCCACCAAGGTCACTTTGAGCCGCCGGGGCGAATTATGGATCAAGATAGCGGTCGTGGTCATGGTGAGCGTCATGGCCGTCAAATTATGGGTATAATCTCTATACCCTATATTGAAAAAAGGAGCCGGTATGCGCATCGAAACCCAGCAAGCCCACTATCAAGGCCGACCCTGTTGGCAAATCAGCATCGACGGCAATCCCATTGCCGATCTCCATTTCTACTCCGACCAGACCGCCCAGGCCTTCTGCGGCATCCTGACCCAGGCCGTCGCCCTGGCCCGTGCCATGGAGGAGGATATGCGCATGGAGCTGGAATCCCAGGGCGTCCTGGAACACCTGGATCCCAAAGGCTCCCACCTGTACTGAAGATCGCTGATAGAAACGTGGCGGCGCGAGAACTTTCGGGGTTAAGGACGTGTGCGCCACTGCGGGCGGCC
Organism: Pseudomonadota bacterium; assembly: GCA_021794385.1. Classification (GTDB taxonomy): domain Bacteria; phylum Pseudomonadota; class Gammaproteobacteria; order Acidithiobacillales; family Acidithiobacillaceae; genus Acidithiobacillus_B. The sequence goes on from JAJYQY010000042.1 coordinate 5,599, forward strand.
TTCCAAGTTTCAGCCGGGGCGGGCAGGGCATCAGTAGCGGGCAAGACCGGGAAAAGACGGTGATAAATTTTCAAGAAGTGGGATCGAGACGACGCTCGACGCGCTCGTTAAGCCGGTCCACACGGATACTCATGGACGCGGCGATTTCCTCGGAGTGCCCGAAGTCGCGGCGCAGCCTGGCAACCGACATTTCCAGCTTACCCATACGGGTGATGATCTCTTCGAGCTTGCGTTCAATACGATCCTGACCCGTCTGGAACCGCTTAAGGTATTCAAGCATAACGTTAAAGGGTAACGGCAATTCAGGGGCCATCGCCAGGGGGTGGCTGGCGGTGATGATGGATCTCCCGATACTCCGCCACAATCACCCCGGAACCTCCTCTTTTCTGTAACTTGCGGCGCTGCCACCAAAGCAGAACACCGGCCGCAACGGTCACCACCGTCAGTGCCAGGAAAACGAA
>JAJYQY010000130.1 GCA_021794385.1 Pseudomonadota bacterium
CTGCACGCGCAGGCGCAGGTGCGTGACCAGGTTATCGCCGGGAAGGGAGGGGATGCTGCGCAGGGTGCCTACCTGCAAGCCCATGGCGTTGATCTCCTTGATCTGGTAGCCCACTTTCCCGCGCAGGTCGCGTTCATAAAAACGCTCCAGGCCGCTCTTGCCGATATAGTTTTGGCCCAGATAGCTGGAAGGATTGAATTGGCGGAGGTCAGCGGCGGTAATGGGGCCCACATACCCCACGACATGGGAGAACAGACTATTGTAGGGGTAGTCGCGATGGAGCATGGCCACCACGCGCACTCCCGGCAGATCAAGCTGGCGCACGGCTATGGCCGCCATTTGCGCGGGGGTGAGCTGCGTTTTCAGGACGATGGGGTCAAAATCCGGCTTGGCCGCGCGATTCTCCTGAAACTGCCGCAATTCCCGCGGCGTCAGCGCCAGCAGGGTGCTCAGTTTGGCCATGGTCTGCCGGAGGCCGTGGACTTCATCGGGAACGACTTCCACGGTATAGGTAGGTTGATTGTCCGCCAGCACCTCCCCGTGATCCGCCAGGATCAGGCCCCGGGGCGGGGCGACGGGAACCAGTGCGACGTGGTTGTTGTGGGCCAGGGTGCGAAACTTGGCGTAATGGAGGATCTGCAAGTCCATCAGGCGCAGGACGACGACGAAAATCGCCAGGACCGATAAGATCGCAGCGATCCAAAGTCGGTGGCGAAAACCTCGGGAGCGCTTGCCGGGATCCGTGAGGCGCATAATCTAGGGGCGGCCTGGTTTGCAAATGGTCAGGGTGCTTCGTACACTCATGAATATCGTCAACATGATCTGGGGTGCGGTGATGGAGTCCCGTTTCGAGCCCATGCTCGCCGAGCTGGAACGCATTATAACGGATTACCGCACGCTGCGTCGCCAGGCGGGGAAAGAAGGACAGGTTACCCGCACCATCCAGGCCTTGCAAAGGCAGGTGCGCCTCCTGGAAGAAGAAAACGAATTGTTGCGCCACCGCCAGCAACAGATTTGCACGCGTTTGACGGATCTCCTGCTGCAGGTGGAACGCTGGGAGGGCGAGGAGTCGCATGGTTAGGAGCGCAGCCGAAGCAATGGAACACCTGACGATCACCCTGCTGGGTCAAAGCTATCAGATCGCCTGCCCGGTGGAAGAGCAGGGGCTGGTACAGGAGGCGGTTATCCTCCTGCAAGGGCAGATCGAGGCCGTGCGGGCGCGCGGCCGCGCTGCCAGCAAGGAGCGTACGGTGCTGATGGTGGCGGTGAACCTGGCGGCGGATCTGATGCGCGCGCGCCAGTCTTTGCAGGCTCAGGAAACGGCTTTGGCGGATCTGGAGAAACGGCTCCGCGTTTTGGTTGACACGGCAAGGGCGGAAGGGTAGTTTGAATTTGCCTCCTGCGGGGCGCGAGTGGCCGAGATGATTCCTGAACCAACATTGTCTATCCGGGGAATCCCCAATCATCGCCGCGGTGTGCCGCTCCCTCGTGGAGTAGCCTAAAGCGGTGTGTGGATACCCACCTGAACATCAGGTTCATGGGATAGCGGGCTGCACGACCCAGGCGGGAGGCACCTCTTTGACGAAAAGCGCCTTACGGCGCACGCTACGCGCCCGACGCCGGACCATCTCCGTTCCTCTTGCTGCTCACGCCGCCCTGGCACTGGCAAAGCGCTTGTCGCGCTTGCCGCATTTTCGGCGCGCCCGAGACATCGGGATTTACTGGCCAATGGATGGCGAAATCAGCCTGTTACCATTGCTGCAGATGGCTGCGGCGCGAAAAAAGCGCTTTTATCTGCCGGTGCTCGTCAAGCCCTTTGCCCGGAGCCTGCGCTTTGCGTCATTTTCGGCAAAATCCGTATTGCGCAATAACCGTTTTACCATCCCCGAGCCCCAGGTGAAGCGCCGCGCCCAGCGGCCGGTCAGGCATCTGGACTTGCTGCTGATGCCCTTGGTGGGCTTTGATCGCCACGGACATCGCTTAGGGATGGGGGGCGGCTTTTATGACCGCAGTCTGGCCCACCTGCACCACCGCACGGCTTGGCAGCGGCCGCGTCTGGTGGGCGTGGCCTATAGTTGCCAGGAAGTGCCCCTCTTGCCGGTGGAGCCCTGGGATGTGCCGCTCCACGCCTTGTGTACGGAAACCGGTTGTTTTACGGTAGGGCCATGACCGTAAACATTCTTTTTGCCGGCGATGTAATGGCTGCGGTGGGGCGTCGGGCGTTGCGGCAGGGGCTGGAGCGCCTGCGCGCGGAGATGGCCCTGGATGCGGTGGTGGTCAACGGCGAAAACGCCGCCGGTGGTCAGGGCATTACGGCGGCCATCTGTGCAGAATTTTTTTCCTGGGGGGTGGACGTCATCACCACGGGCAATCACGTTTGGGACCAGCGGGAAACGCTCCGTTACATCACTGAGGAAAGACGCCTGCTGCGCCCCTACAATGCGCCGCCCGGGACGCCCGGAAGCGGATGGGTGGTGGTGGAAACGGCCTCGGGCCTGCGCGTGGGCGTTCTGGCTCTGATGGGCCGGCTGTTCATGCATCCTACTTATGACTGCCCTTTCCGCGCGGCCGATGCGGCGCTCGCCCAGCGACCGGCGGATTGTCCGGTGGTGCTGGTGGACATGCACGCCGAGGCCACCAGCGAGAAGTACGCCATGGGTTGGCATCTGGCGGGGCGGGTGTCGGCTGTGGTTGGCACCCATACCCATGTACCGACGGCCGATGAACGGATCCTGCCGGGAGGTACCGCCTATCAGAGCGATACGGGCATGTGCGGTTGCTACGATTCCATCATTGGTGTGGACAAGGACGCGGCCTTGCGTCGGTTCATCACCGCACTCCCCGCACGAGCGGAGGCGGTGGATGGCATGGCCACCTTTTGCGGGCTTTTGCTGAAAGTGGATGCCGACTCCGGTCAATGTCGGGACGTGCGCCGCCTGCGCTATGACTTTCCGGCAGTGGCGCCGTAAAGCCAGAGTCTTTGCCGGTCCGCCACCACTGCGTCGAGGCCGCCGAGTTTTTCGAGGTAGGCCGTATCTTCCGGGGCGCTGGTGAGGAGCAGTTCAGTCTGGCGGAGCAGGTCGCCACGGAAAAAGTGGAGGGCGACCGTCGTGTTCAGGGGATATGCGGCAAGGCCTTCCTGCAGGTTGCGGTCATGACAGTGGAGGCGGTCCAGGGCAATGATTTGATCCCCCGGGGCCAGGCCCGCCCGTTCTGCCGGGCCATCCGTCCATACGTGGACCAACTCGGCGCCCAGCGTTCCGGCCTTCCATCTGGCGCCCAGCCAGGGCCGCGCTGCCGCTGCCGGACCGGCAGGAGGGGTACCCCCCTGGTCCTCGGGTCCCTCGGCACTGCGCCGGCGCAGGGCGATGCCGAAGGCGCTCAGGAACTCGGCCAGGGGTAGTTCGCCGGTGTCCTCGATCCAGGGCCGTAAGGTTTCCTCCAGGGCCATTCCCGTGGCTCTTTCCGCCACCGCGATGAAGCCGCCTTCGGGCAATGGGCTTTGCGTTGCCCCATGGGCTTGCCACAGGGCATGGAGCACCATGTCCAGGCTACACTGCCCGGCGCTTTCGCGGCGCAGGTGGAGATCGAGGCAGAGGGCCACCAGCATGCCTTTGTTGTAATAGCTGATTTCGGCATTGGGCGTATCGGGGCCGGGATGGTAGAGCTTGATCCAGGCATCCTGGCTGGAGGCACCGAGGCTTTGCCGATGCCGGCCGGGGCTGCGCAGCAGGCGGGTGATTTCCCGGCCCAGGCCGCGCAGATACTGCTCTTCGGGCATGAGACCGCAGCGTAGCAGGGCCAGGTCGTCGTAGTAGGAGGTGATCCCTTCAAAGACCCAGAGATCCCGGGTCAGGGCCTCGGCGGAAAGATCGCTGGCGGCGAGTACCGCGGGGCGGATGGCCTTGACCAGCCAGGCATGGAAGTACTCGTGGCTGGCCAGCCCCAGAAAGCGATAATAGCCTTCCTCTGGCGAGGTCTGCAGCGCCGTGGGCAGGTCGCTGCGCCGGCAGATGAGGGCGCTGGAGGCGCGGTGCTCCAGGCCGCCATAGCCGTCCGCCGTGGCCTGACAGAGAAAGAGGTAATGGTGGAAGGGGGTTGCTTCCCAAAAGCGGTTCTGCCAGCTACAGAGCGTTTCCAGATCGCGCCCCAGGCGCAGGAGGTCGGCATGATGCTGCCCTTGCAGAATGAGGCTATGAGGGCGGTGGAGGACGGGGAAGCGGACGTAAGCGAGCTGACCCAGGATGACCGGGTGGTCGATGAATTCGGCATAGTCGGCGGCGCCATAGCGGCCGAAACTCCAGGGCTCCGCGGCAACGGCTGCCATGGCCGTGGCCATCTGCCAAGTCTCCGGGCCGATCAAGGTCATCTCATGGGCCAGATGCTCCTGGCCGAGTACCCGTAGAAAGAGGGCGGGCCCGTTAAAGAAGCCGCCCGTATCGTCGAGATAGGCCGTGCGCACCGAGGCATCCAGGGCAAAAATGCGGTACTGAATCTGCAGCGGCCCGCTGCCGGGGTCCACCCGCCAGTGGTCCTTGCGAAATTTGGTCACCGGCAGCGGCCGCCCCCGGGTTGCGGCGCTGATTTGGACAAGATGGCGGGCAAGGTCGCGGATCATGTAGCTGCCGGGTACCCAGGCGGGCAGGGCGAGGACCTGCCCATCGGGATCGGGCTCCGGTATCTCCAGGGTGATGTCGAAGCAGTGGGCCTGGGGACGAAGGGTGACGTGGTAATGGAGCATGGATGGGCCTCTGAACAAGGCACTTGACCGCGCCCGGGGCGCGGCTCAGCGCAGAAAGGGTGCCAGTGTCTTGAAGGCAGGGTGGGCGGCGTCCCCCAGCCATTCGTAAAGGACTGATTCGCTATTGGCGACGCAGACGCCGGCCTGGCGCAGGCGCATCATGGCATTGGCCGCATGGGCCGGATCCCGCGCGGCGCAGGCATCCTCGACCACGACGGGCGACCAGCCGTGGACTTGCAAATCCAGGGCGGTCTGTAAAATGCAGATGTGCGCTTCAACCCCCACCAGGACGATCTGGCGCCGTCCGGCATGCTGCTCCAGCCATTGCCGAATGGCGGGGTCGCGATGGCAGGAGAAAGCGGTTTTCTCCAGGACCGCGGTGGCGCTTTGCCGGAACTCCTCCCGCACCGATCCGAGCCCTTGGGGATATTGGGCCGTCGCCAACTGGGGAATGGCCAGGATCTGGCTGCAGCGAGCAAGGCGCTGGATGACCTCCAACAAGGCGCTGCGCCGGGCCGGGGGCAGAGTCTGCAGGAGCTTGTCCTGCAGGTCCACCAGCAGCAGGAGACTGGTCTGGGCGTTGAGCAACATGGGTGCGTTTCAGAAGATGAAGGGGGGCGGCCCGGCCCGATGGCGCAGGGGGGGGATTTCCGTTTCAAAAAGGTCGCTCGTTTCAAAGACTCCCGGACGGATCTGCACGATGCGCCGCACCGTCATGGCCGGCGCTTCCCCGAGGATGGCAATGAGGCGCCCACCCACGGCCAGTTGCTCCTTGAATGCCTCGGGGAGACTGGGCAGGGAGCCGGTCAGGCAGATGGCGTCGTAGGGGGCATGTTTGGCCCACCCTGCGGAGGCGTCGCCCACGGCGATCCGGGCATTGTGAATGCCATGCACCTGCAGGCGACCCTCCACGGGGCGGGCGAGATCGGCCCGATCTTCGACGCTATGCACCATCCCCGCCATTTTGGCGAGCAGCGCGGTGAAATAGCCGCTTCCCGTACCCACTTCGAGCACCCGATCCTGGAGCTGGAGGTCCAGTTCCTGCAAAACGCGGGCTTCCATCTTGGGGGTCCACATGACCTCGCCGTATCCCAGGGGCATATTGAAGTCCACGAAGGCCAGATGGCGCAGGGGGGTTGGCACGAAGTCCTCGCGTTTGACCTGGGCCACGGTGGCCAGGACGCGGGGGTCCAGGACGTCCCAAGTGCGAATCTGGGACTCGATCATGGTACGGCGAAGGGCGTCAAAATCCATAGTGTTCCACGCATGAATGGG
>JAJYQY010000009.1:0-2736 GCA_021794385.1 Pseudomonadota bacterium
GGATCTCCCGACCGTCGGTATGGATGACGGAACCGTGTTCGCCGCGGGTGATCACCAGCGCGCGCAGGCGCTGGCTGAGGGCGGCGGTGCTCAAGCCCGTACGCGCCTCCACCAGCTTGCATTCATAGTCGTTCACCGTCAGATAGTCGGCGCGATCGATAAGGCGCAGCAAGGTCTCGCCATCGAAGAGCGGCAAGCCCTGGCCCGGATCGAAGATACTGGGGATGCCGGCGGCGGCGAGGTCCTCGGTATGCTGGATCATGGCCGCCAGACCATCGGGGGCGACAATGGCCCAGCGCGCACCTTCGGGAATGTTTCCGGCCAGGTGGTTGTCCTGGGCGAGAAACATGGCGCCCGGATGAAAGGCGGTGATCTGGTTGTCATCGAGGTCCGTGGTGATGAAGGCTTGGGCCGTATAATGGTCGGGAAGGATGCGCAGGAGGGAGGTGTCGATCTGCAGTGCCTGCAGGTGCTCCTGGTAGGGCGTGAAATCCATGCCCGCAGTGCCGACGATGATGGGTTCCCCCCCCAGGAGCTTGAGGTTGTAGGCGATGTTCCCGGCGCAGCCGCCAAAGTCCCGGCGCATTTCGGGTACCGTGAAGGACACGTTCAGCATGTGCACCTGATCGGGAAGGATGTGCGCCTTGAAGCGATCCTGAAAGACCATGATGGTATCAAAGGCCAGGGAACCGCAGACGATGGTGGACATGGCATCTCCTTGTTGGGATTTTGTCAAAAAAGGATCGGGAATTGTGGTAGAATGATCGAAATTAGGTTATCATGTTAACAGAAATTGGATCATTGCGCGCGTGAGCGCGGAGATTGGGGCGATGAAGAAGTCATTGCGGGTGCTAGCAGCGTTTTTGGCCATGATCGGGGCGGGCTCGGCCTGGGCCGCGGGCCCCTCTGTGCATGGCGAAACCTACATCAACCTCTTTGGCGGCAACACCTTCTTTGACCAGGCGGCGGGTCTGGGCCTGGGCAGCAGTAATAACGGCGGTGTGGCGGGCTTGCGCCTGGGGCGCCGTATTGACGCCCATCTCGGCGTGGAGGCCCAGGTGGCGGCAGCCTTTGCTCATCTGCAGGGCGAGGTGAAAGGCGGCAACGCCGGGCAGTACAGCGGTGCTGTCATCGGCAACCTCTACGCCTTTGACAGCCCCAGCACGCCTTATCTCTCCCTGGGGTTGGGCGCCTCCAGCAACCTCTTTGGCAACCGCCCGGGCCGCAGTACCGAACTCATGGGTGTCTTCGGCGTGGGTTATCAGCAGCTCCTGGGGCAGCATTTTGGTTTGCGCCTGGATGTGCAGGATCAGATGCTCTTCAACGCGCCGGTATTGGGCGGTCAGAATCTCAACGATGTCCAGGTCACGGGCGGTCTGTCCTACTTCTGGGGCGGTAGCGACCGGAAAGCCTTTCCGGTGATCGGCCCCAAGGGCCGGTAACCCGCGCTTCCGCCTCCATGGCAGTGAATTCCGTTGCCGCCGGCGTGAGCAGGATTCATTTCGACCATCCCCCTTTCCTTTGCTATAGTGCCCGCTGTCCCAAGCGCCTGGAGTGCAGGCCTGTTTAGCGAGGAGCTTCACGAATGTCCAGAAACTACCTGTTCACCTCCGAATCCGTCTCCGAAGGTCATCCCGACAAGATCGCCGACCAGATCTCCGATGCCATCCTGGATGCCATCCTGACCCAGGATCCGCGTGGACGGGTGGCGGCGGAGACCCTGATCACCACGGGCCTCATCGTCCTGGCGGGGGAGATCACCACCACGGCGCAGGTGGACTATGCCGACGTGGCGCGGCAGACCGTGCGGCGCATCGGCTACAATTCCTCCGAGATGGGTTTCGACTGGGCCTCCTGCGCCGTGGTGCAGACCCTCGACAAACAGTCGCCGGACATCGCCCAGGGGGTGAATGAAGGCAGTGGCGTCGATCTGGACCAAGGCGCCGGCGATCAGGGCCTCATGTTCGGCTATGCTTGCGACGAAACCGACGTCCTCATGCCCACGCCCATCTACTATGCCCACCGCCTCACCGAACGCCAGGCCATGGTGCGCAAGGACGGCCGCCTGCCCTGGCTGCGCCCCGACGCCAAGAGTCAGGTCACGGTGCGCTACGAGGGCAGCCGGCCGGTGGCCATCGATGCCGTGGTGCTCTCCACCCAGCACAGCCCCGATATCGGCTATGAAGACCTGGTGGCCGCCGTCCGCGAGGAGATCATCGCCCCGGTCCTGCCCAGGGAAATGCTGCACAAGGACACCAAATACTTCATCAACCCCACCGGGCGCTTTGTCATCGGCGGGCCCGTGGGCGACTGCGGCCTGACCGGGCGCAAGATCATCGTTGACACCTACGGCGGCCAGGGCAGCCACGGCGGCGGCGCCTTCTCCGGCAAGGACCCGTCCAAGGTGGATCGCTCTTCTTCCTATGCCGGCCGCTATGTGGCCAAGAACATCGTTGCCGCCGGCCTGGCCAAACGCTGCGAAGTGCAGATGGCCTACGCCATCGGCATTTCCCAGCCCGTGAGTTTGATGGTGGATACCTTTGGCACCGGCGCCGTCGATGATGACCGTATTGCCGCCCTGGTGCGCGAGCACTTCGACCTGCGCCCCAAGGGCATCATCCAGATGCTCGACCTGCTCCGGCCCATTTACGGCAAGACGGCCGCCTACGGCCACTTCGGCCGGGAAGAGCCCGAGTTCACCTGGGAGCGCACCGACAAGGCCGCCGCCCTGCGCGA
>JAJYQY010000009.1:2836-5972 GCA_021794385.1 Pseudomonadota bacterium
CTTGGCTTCAAACCGCGCTCGCTTTCATGCACGAGGAATCGCCCCATGAATGCTGTGCTCAAATCGTTCACTGATTACAAAGTAGCCGACGTCACCCTGGCCGACTGGGGTCGCAAGGAAATCCGCATCGCCGAGACGGAAATGCCGGCCCTCATGGCCATCCGTCGCAAATACCAGGCGCAGCAACCCCTCAAAGGTGCGCGCATTGCCGGCTGTATCCACATGACCATCCAGACCGCCGTGCTCATCGAGACCCTGGCTGCCCTGGGTGCCGAGCTGCGCTGGTCTTCCTGCAACATCTTCTCCACCCAGGATCACGCCGCCGCCGCCGTGGCGGCCGCGGGTACCCCGGTTTTTGCCTGGAAGGGCGAGACGGAAGAGGAATACTGGTGGTGTGTGGAACAGACCATCAGCGGCCCCAACGGCTGGCGTCCCAACATGATCCTCGACGACGGCGGCGACCTCACCGGCCTGCTCCATGAGAAGCACCCGGAGCTGTTGGACCATATCCACGGCATCTCCGAAGAAACCACCACCGGTGTCCATCGTCTCTGGGAAATGCTGCGGGCCGGCACCCTGAAGATCCCCGCCGTCAATGTCAACGACTCGGTGACCAAGAGCAAGAACGACAACAAGTACGGTTGCCGCCATTCCCTCAGCGACGCCATCAAGCGCGCCACCGACCATCTTCTCTCGGGCAAAAAGGCCCTGGTGCTGGGTTACGGCGATGTGGGCAAAGGCTCCGCGGCCTCCCTGCGCCAGGAGGGCATGATCGTGCGGGTGACGGAAGTGGACCCCATCTGTGCCATGCAGGCCTGCATGGACGGCTATGAGGTGGTGTCTCCCTACGTCAATGGCGTCAATGATGGCACGGACGTCTGCATCAACGGGGAACTGTTGGCCCATATCGACATCCTGGTCACCGCCACGGGCGACCTGAATGTCTGCGATGCGCCCATGCTCAAGGCCCTCAAGAAAGGCGCCGTGGTCTGCAACATCGGCCATTTCGACAACGAGATCGACACCGTCTTCATGCGTCGGCACTGGGCCTGGGACGAGATCAAGCCGCAGGTCCACAAGGTCTATCGCGATACCCCGGCCGGCCAAACGCCCAACCAGGACAGTGGCGATTACCTGATCCTGCTCTCCGAAGGGCGTTTGGTGAACCTGGGCAATGCCACGGGCCACCCCAGCCGCATCATGGACGGCTCCTTTGCCGATCAGGTGCTGGCGCAGATCTACCTCTACGCCGAGCGCTTCGCCGACCTGCCGGCGGCGGATAAACCCGCCCGCATCCGCATCGCGGTCCTGCCCAAAACCCTGGATGAAGAAGTGGCTCGTTATATGGTGGAGGGCTTCGGCGGCGTCATCACCCGCCTGACGCCGGCCCAGGCCAACTATCTGGGCGTGCCCGCCGAGGGCCCCTTCAAAAGCGACGAGTACCGCTACTGATGGCCCACTCCGTCGAGTTCTTCCCGCCCAAGAACGCCGCCGGCGAGGCGCGTTTGCGGGAGGCCATCGCCGCCCTCCTGCCCCTGGGCCCCGAGTACGCCTCGGTGACCTTCGGGGCCGGCGGCTCCACCCGCGAACGCACCTTTGCCACCGTGGAGATGATCCTCCGCGATTATCCCCTGGAGGCCGTACCGCATCTGTCCTGCATCGCCTCCACACCGGAAAGCATCCGCGAGATCCTGGAGCGCTATCGGCAACAAGGCGTCAAGCGTATCGTCGCCCTGCGCGGGGACCTGCCCGCCGGCATGGACCATCCCGGCAGCTTCCAGCATGCCAGCGAACTCGTTGCCTTCATTCGCGATTTCGGCGGTTTTGAGATCTTCGTGGCGGGCTATCCCGAGGTCCACCCCCAGGCCCCCTCCGCCCTGCTCGGTATCGAGCACCTGGTAGCCAAGGTACGGGCGGGTGCCAACGCCATCATTACCCAATACTTCTTCAATCCCGATGCCTACGCCCAGTTGCGCGACGACCTGGAGCGCTTTGATGTAACGGTGCCGATCATTCCCGGCGTCATGCCCATCGTCAACTACGAGCAGATTGCCCGTTTCTCCGCCCAATGCGGCGCCGAGATCCCCCGCTACATCCGCCTGCGCATGGAGGCCTATGGGGATGACCTCGCGGCCCAGATGGAGTATGGCATAGAGCTCCTCTCCCGTCAGTGCGAAACCCTCCTGGCCCAGGGCGCGCCCGATCTGCATTTTTACACCCTCAATCAGGCGGAGCCCACGGCCAGCATCTGGCGTAATCTCCATCTTTGAGCGGTCCCGCAGCTTTGCTAAACTCGGACATCAGATGAGCCGGGCAGCACTGCGCCAGCGCTTGGAAAAAATTCATTCTCAAGGAGGAACCTCATGTCCAAAAAATACCCCGTCATCGCCGTCACCGGCTCATCGGGTGCAGGTACCACCACCGTCAAGCACGCCTTCAACGACATCTTTCGTCGTTTGAAGCTCAACCCGGTGGTCATCGAGGGCGACAGTTTCCATCGCTACAACCGCGCCGAGATGCGTGAAGCCATCGCCAAAGCGGCGGCCGAAGGCAAGACCATCAGCCACTTCGGCCCCGAGGGCAACGACTTCGAGTCTCTGGAACGGCTCTTCCGCGAATACGGTGAAACCGGTCATGGCCAGATGCGCTACTACGTCCACGACGACGCCGAAGCCGTACTGCGGGGCAGCGCGCCCGGCACCTTCACGCCCTGGCAGTCCATCCCCAGCGGCACCGACCTGCTCTTTTACGAAGGCCTGCATGGCGGCGTACAGACCGAGGAGGTCGATGTCTCCAACTACGTGGACCTGCTGGTGGGGGTGGTCCCGGTGGTCAACCTGGAATGGATCCAGAAGATTCATCGCGACAATGCCCAGCGCGGTTATTCCGCCGAGGCCATCGTCGACACCATCCTGCGCCGCATGCCCGATTATATTCACTATGTCACGCCCCAGTTCAGCCGGGCCCATATCAACTTCCAGCGGGTGCCCCTGGTGGATACCTCCAACCCCTTCATCGCCCGGGATATTCCCACCCCCGACGAGAGCATGGTGGTGATCCGCTTCCGCAACCCCAAGGAAGAAAACCTCCCCTACCTCCTGCAGATGCTGCCGAACAGCTTCATGTCCCGCGCCAA
>JAJYQY010000115.1 GCA_021794385.1 Pseudomonadota bacterium
GCAGTTTCCGCTCCGAAGGGTTGGGGATTGCACTGACTTCCCGGCTGGAAGGAGAGGACCCCACGGCCCTCATCGGTCTGCCCCTGATTCGCCTCTGCGCCCTCCTGGCTGCGGCCGGCCGGCCGGTCTTGGGCTGAAGCTAAAAACGGCAGTTGGCGGATCCAGGTTAATGGAACAGCCCCTCTCTCCGCGGAGAAAGAGGCTGTTCCGGACGCTTTCCGGGACTTCAGATGATCAAGGCCGCCCCGTCTTAGCCCCAGGAGCCGTCATCTCCGCCGTCGAAACCAAAACCATCGTCTTGGTTGGAGGCAAGCTGATCGTTGGCACCCCAGGAATCATTGTTCATGCCAAAGTCATTGTCCGCAGCCGGGGTGGAAGCGGGATCTGCCGCTACCCCATCCTTATGGCCGAAGAGGCTGCCCGCCAGGGCTTCCCCGGCAGCCAGGCCGGCGCCAATACCCACGCCCGTCGCCAATCCGGAAGCCAGACCGGAGCCCAGGCCGCCACCAGCCTGGGGTCCGCCCATATTGCCGGGTCCATAACCCCCACCCCCCATGGGTCCGCCAAAGCCCGACGGATTATTGCCGCCATAGGGCATGCCCTGTACCGGCCGGCGCCGGCGGAAAAACGCCGTGATCAGCCAGAACAGCAGGCCTGCACCCAGAGCGATGGCGAGCATGCGCAGCCAGGCAGGCGTAGCCCGGCCCTGGTGGGCCGCCACCTGCTTGGCAAAGGCCTGGGCATCGGCTGCCTTGACGAAAGGCAGACCAGGCGCCAGACGCTGCGCCTCCTGCAGTTGCGTCGCCGCATCCTGCCACTTGCCTTGCTGAGCAAGCAGGCGCGATTCGACATAATGGGCCTGGGCCGACTGGGGATGGCGTTGCAGGACTTCCGCCATCATTTTCTGCGCCCCGGCCATATCCCCGGTCTTGGCAGCCTGATAGACCTGATCTACGCTCGGCTCTGCCGCCCAGACCATCGGACTGAGTATCAGCAGACCCAGCACTCCCAGACCAGCTAAAAATCGTTGCATGACGCGCTCCCTCTCTGTGGATGAAACCTCGATCCTAATATGGGAACATACGCGGTATAATTCAAGAGCAAATCCGTTGACAACCCATGCACCGTCTGCCAACATCCGACCGGTCGGTCAAAACCCTGGGGAGTAGTTTTTGTGACCATGCGCTTGCGTAGATCCCTGTTGCTTCCCCTTACCGCTGCCCTCGCCAGTTCCCTGACGGCCTGCAGCTTCGAACCGCCCCTGCGGGTACCCGAAACTCCGGCAAAAGTATCTTTCACCGCCCACCCGGCACCGGGCAAGACGGTGGTCAGTGCCGGTGCGAACGGCAGGGCCCAGGAGATGGCCTACGGCAAGGACCTCGATCAACAGTGGTGGACGCTCTTCCATTCCCGCGCCCTCGACGCGGTCATCCAGCAGGCGCTGAAGAACAGCCCCACCATTGCCCAGGCCCAGGCCCAGTTGCGCCAGGCAGAGGCCACTGCCCGGGTCAATGCCAGCATCTTCTACCCGCAGGTCACCGGTACCCTCGGGGCCGATCGCAGCAAACAATCCGCCGCGGCCTTCGGCGGTAACAAAAGCAGCTTCCAATACACCCTCTTCACCGGCAGCGTGGGGGTCACCTATTACCCGGACATCTTCGGCGTCAATCGCCTCATCTATCGGGGGAGCGAGGCGCAGGTGGAATATCAGCGTTATGAACTGGAGGCGGCACGACTGACCCTCACCGGCAATATCGTCAACACCGCGATCGGCGAGGCGGCGGTCCAGGCGCAGATCGCTGCCACCCGCGCCATTGTCGCCCACGAACAGACCCTTCTGGATTTGACCGAAAATCAGTATCGGGCCGGTGCCGTCCCCTATCTCAACGTGGTGAATCAGCGCGCCCAACTGGCCACGCAAATGGCCACCGTCCCCCAGTTAGAGCAGCAACTGGCGGTGTACCGGCACGAGATGGCCATCCTCGTCGGCAGTTTTCCCGGCCAATGGCAGGAAAAGCCCTTCACCCTGGAAGACCTCAGCCTGCCTGCCCGGATCCCTGTCAGCCTACCCTCGGAAGTGGTAAAACAGCGCCCCGACATCCAGGCGGCCCTGAACCAGCTCAAGGTCGCCAATGCCCAGATCGGCGTGGCGCGCGCCCAGTTTTATCCCACCGTCTCCCTCACCGCCTCCTTCGGCGACACGGCTTCCACGGTCGGGATGTTCTTCAATCCCATAAGTAGCGTTTGGAGCCTGGTAGGCGGCCTATCCCAACCGCTTTTCCAGGGCGGGAAGCTTGAGGCGCAAAAGGCCTCGGCCTATGCCGCCTATGATGCCAGTTTCAATGCCTATCGGAACACGGTGCTGGCGGCCTTCCAGCAGGTGGCCAACGCCCTGCGGGCCCTCGAACACGACGCTCAGGCCCTCGCCGCCCAGCAGGAATCTCTGCAGGCCGCCCAGGAGGCCCTCACCCTGGCCCAAAGCAGCTACCGCGCCGGCGCCACTGATTATCTCTCCCTGCTCACGGCAGAGGTGCAATACAATACGGCCAAAATTGCCGAAATCAAGGCCGAGGCACAGCGTTATCAGGACACCGCAGCACTCCTGGTAGCCCTGGGGGGTGGCTGGTGGAATACTCCGGCCGGGGACCATGCGGTCGCCGACAAAACGACCGTCTCCCGGGAGGCGGGTCCCGACCACGGCAGCCATTCCTGATGCCGACCATTCCTAACGCTTTTCTCTGGCACCGTGCCAGCCCTGTATTCCGCGGAGATCCGTCATGAAGAAACGTCTCGCCATCGTCGTCATCGCGCTCGTCGTGGTTTTTGGCGGCATCTTCGCCTACAAGGCCTTCGGCAACTATATGATGCACAAGGCCCTGGCCCATATGCCCATACCCGTGGTCAGTGTCAAAGCCAGCCGGGTGGCGGAGCAGGAATGGCATCCGGAAGCAACGGCCGTGGGGTCTTTTGCCGCCGTACAGGGAGTGGAGGTGACGCCTCAACTGGGAGGTGCCATTACCGGCATCTATTTCCATTCCGGACAATACGTCAAGGCCGGCACCCTCCTGGTCCAGATCGACAACAGCAACCAGTTGGCGCAACTGGCCAAGGACGAGACCCAGCAGCGGCTGGCGGAAATCAATCTTCAACGAACGCGGGAGCTGATTGCCACCAGGGCCGCCAGCCAGTCACAGCTCGACTCCGCTGTAGCCACCTACCAAAGCGCGGTGGCCACCATAAAAAATGACCGCGCCACCCTCGCGAAACTGGCCATTCGCGCCCCCTTCAGCGGTTACCTGGGGGTACGGCAAGTCAGCCTCGGACAATATATCATACCGGGTACCGCCATGGTCGATCTCCAGTCCTGGGATCCCCTTTATGTGAACTTCACCGTACCCCAAAGCGATTTTGCACGAATCCATGTGGATACGCCCATCCAGGTAGAGGTGGACAGTTACCCCGGGCAACGCTTCAGCGGCAGGATCACTGCCCTTGGTTCGGCCATCAATACCGCCACCCGCCAGATTGACGTCCAGGCCACTGTGCCCAATCCGAAAACCATCCTGCGCCCGGGAATGTTCGGGAATGTCACGGTGATCGAGAAACGGCAGGAGAAGGTATTGACCGTCCCGGCCACCGCCATCACATACAACAGCTTTGGCGACTTCGTCTATGTGGTGGCGAAAAAAACCGTCAACGGCAAGGAAGGCCGGGTAGCCATGCAGCGCATTGTCAAGACCGGGATCCAACGGGGCAACGACGTACAGATCCTCTCGGGCCTTCGGGCCGGAGAATGGGTGATCACGGCCGGACAGGTCAAGCTCCATGAGGGTAGTCCCATCGAAATTCGTGACAGCGGCAAATCCTGAGGACACCGGCCATGAAATTTACCGATATCTTCATTCATAGGCCGGTCTTGGCCACGGCCCTGAGCTTGGTGATCCTCCTTCTCGGATTGCGCGCCTATACGGAAATGACGGTGCGCGAATATCCGACCCTCACCAATGCCGTAGTGACCGTCACCACTGCCTATCCCGGCGCCAACCCCAATACGATTCAGGGTTTCATCACCACCCGGCTGGAGCGCGTCATTGCCAGCGCCCCGGGCATTGACTACATGACGGCCAACAGCTCTCAGGGTGTATCCACCATCACCGTCTACATGAAGCTCAACTACAGTCCCAATGCGGCAGTGGCCAATATTCAATCCAAGGTCCAGCAAGTGACCAATGAACTTCCTGCCGGCAGCCAGCTTCCCGTGATCAACGTGACCGTGGGCGAGACAACGGACCTCATGTACATCGCGCTCTACAGCCAGCAGCTCAGCCAGCAGCAGATCACCGATTATCTCCTGCGCGTGGTGCAGCCCAAGCTGGCCGCCGTATCCGGGGTCGGCCAAGCGCAGATCCTGCCCCCGGGTTCCGGCAACGGTAATACCTATGCCATGCGCGTCTGGCTCAATCCGCAGAAAATGGCGGCCTTGGGTATCAGTGCGTCCCAGATATCCCAGGTGCTGGCCGCCAATGATTTCATTTCGGCCGTTGGCCGCACCCGTGGTCCCGATGTCGCTGACACCATTGTCGCTACCACCAATCTCCACGATGTCCATGAATTCCGTAATCTCGCGGTCAAGAGTGTCGGCAACACCATCGTCCGTCTGAAAGACGTCGCCACGGTGGAACTGGGCGCCCAGGACTACGGCTCTGCAGCCTTTTTCGATGGCAAGCCGGCGGCCTTCGTCGGCATCCAGGAGTCACCATCGGCCAACTCCCTGGACGTGGCTGCAGGGGTGAAAAAGGCCTTGAGCCAGCTCAAGACCGAGCTGCCCCCCGGCATGCACATGGCCATTCCCTACGATGCCACCGATTACATCAGGGCCTCCATCCATGAAGTGCTGATGACCATCGCGATCACCCTGGGCGTGGTGGTGCTGGTGATATTCCTTTTTCTCGGATCCTTCCGTTCGGTGCTCATTCCCGCCGTGGCCATCCCTTTGTCCATCATCGGGGCAGGCTTCATCATGTGGGCCATGGGCTTCACCATCAATCTGCTGACCCTGCTGGCCGTGGTACTCGCCATTGGTCTGGTGGTGGATGACGCCATTATTGTGGTGGAAAACGTGCATCGGCATATCGACGAGGGCAAGAGTCCCGGCCAGGCGGCCCTGATGACCGGTCGTGAACTGGGCGGCGCCATCGTCGTCATGTCCACCACCCTCATTGCCGTTTTCGCCCCTATCGGCTTCATGGGTGGACTCACCGGGAGTCTTTTCGGCGAGTTCGCCTTCACCCTGGTAGCGACGGTACTGGTCTCCATGATCATCGCCCTCACCCTCTCGCCCATGCTGAGCAGCAAGATCCTGCGTCCGAGCACAAACCACGGCTTCGCGCATTTCATCGATGCCCGCTTTGACGGTCTGCGGCGCTTTTATGACGGGCTGCTCCATGGCAGTCTGGATTTCGTGCCGGTGACCATGGTGTTTGCCGCCGCCATTTTCATCAGCATTTACTTTCTCTTTACCACCAGCAAGCAGGAACTGGCACCCCAGGAAGACCAGGGCATCATCTTCAACATGGGTACCGGTGCGCCCAACGTCACTCCAGAGCTGCTACGTAAATATGGGATGGAGATGATCCATGATTTCCAAAAACTCCCGGAAACCGCCGCGACTTTCATGGTAACCGGCATTTCCGTGGGCGGCGGGGCCGGCAGTAACAGTCTCATGGCCGGCATGCGCCTGAAAAACTGGGACCAGCGCAGCACTACCGCCATGCAACTGCAGCCGCAAGTGCAGAAAAAAATGAATGCCATCACCGGGCTGCAGATCGCCTCCTTTTTGCCACCCGCTCTTCCCGGTTCTGCCGGCGGACTTCCGGTCCAGTTTGTGCTGCAATCCAGTGGCAGTTATGGCCAGTTGGATCGTACCGCCAACGAGCTCATCGCGCGGGCACAGAAAAGCGGGTTCTTTGTCTACGTCACCAAAGACCTGCGCATCGACAATCCCGAGATCGTGCTCAAGATCAACCGCAACATAGCTGCCAATCTGGGTCTGACCATGGCGGAGATTGCCCAGGATCTGCAACCGCTGTTGGGCGGCAATTACATCAATCGCTTCGATATGGGCGGGCGCAGTTACAAGGTGATTCCCCAGGTGCCCGACCGTTTCCGCGCCGACCCGGGCCTCCTCAAGACCTATTATGTGGCCACGAGTTCGGGGCAGATGGTGCCCCTGTCTACCCTGGTGTCGGTGGAAACCAAGGTCCAGCCCGAATTTTTACCGCAGTTCCAGCAGCTCAATTCCACCACCGTACAGGCGGTTCCGGCACCCGGGGTAACTTTGGGTCAAGCCCTGAATTATCTCCAACAACAAGCCAAAGAGATCATGCCCAAGGGTTTCTCCATCGATTATGCCAGTCAGTCGCGGCAGTACATGCACGAAAAAAGTGGCCTGCTGGTAACTTTTCTACTGGCGATCCTGCTCATCTACCTGCTGCTGGCGGCCCAGTTTGAGAGCTTCCGCGATCCCCTCATCGTCCTGATCACGGTGCCCATGTCCATCAGCGGTGCCCTCATATTTATCAGCCTGGGCCTCGCAACCGTCAATATCTATACGGAGGTGGGCCTGATCACCCTCATCGGCCTCATCGCCAAGCAGGGCATCCTCATCGTGCAGTTTGCCAACCAGATCCAGAAAAGCGAGGGGCTGGACAAGCGGGCGGCAGTAGAGAAGGCCTCCAGCATCCGTTTGCGCCCCATTCTCATGACGACGGCTGCCATGGTGTTGGGCGTCGTTCCCCTCTTGTTGGCTGCCGGTCCCGGATCTGCGAGCCGCTTTGCAATGGGCCTGGTGATCTTTACCGGCTTGGGGATCGGTTCCCTTTTCTCCCTCTTCGTGGTCCCCGCCATGTATATGGTTCTCGCGGAAGACCTGCGGAAAAAGGCCCAGCAAAATCCGGATGCCGCCAACATCTGAGCGTGCAATCCCTACGCCCACCGCCCCGGCCACGATTCGGGGGCGTTTTTGGTAGATATTGCCGCCACGTTAGGGGAAGACTCCTTGACAAGCACATGCGTCCCCAGAACAATATCGAAGCATCCGGTCCTGCGCAGGCCAAAGCGGTAGCCGCAGGGCTGCCATGATTCATCATCCATATCGAGAGACAGCCGGCATGTTCCCCAGTGACTTTTTGCTGTCGCTCCTCAGGGGATCCCTGCTATGAGTGCCCAAGTAATCGATGGCAAGGCCATTGCCCATGCCGTACAAGAGCGCGTCAGCCTGCGTAGCGCCCGATTCCGGCAACGCCATGGCCGCCGTCCCGGTCTGGCGGTGGTCCTGGTGGGCGAGAGTCCGGCTTCGCAGATCTATGTCAAAAAGAAGCGGGATGCCTGCACGGCCGTGGGTATCCAGTCCTTTGCCGCCAATTTCCCCGCCGCTTGCGCGCCGGAGACCCTGCTGGCGCATATCGATGCCCTCAATGACAACGACGCAGTGGACGGCATCCTCATCCAGTTGCCCCTGCCGCCGCAGTTCGACACCGAGCGGATCATCGAGGCCATTGCCGTGACCAAGGACGTCGACGGCTTCCATCCCTACAACATTGGCCGCCTCGCCCTGCGCGCCCCCCTGTTGCGCTCCTGTACCCCTGCGGGAATCATGACCCTGCTCGCCGAGACGGGTATCGCTCCCCGAGGGATGGAGGCGGTCATCGTCGGCGCCTCCAACATCGTCGGCCGGCCCATGGCCCTGGAGCTGCTCCTGGCCGGAGCGACGGTGACGGTCTGCCACCGCTTCACCCAGGACCTGGAGGCCCACGTGCGCCGGGCGCAACTCCTCGTGGCGGCCGTGGGCAAGCCGGGGCTCATTCGCGGCGAGTGGATCCGCCCGGGGGCGGTGGTCATTGACGTGGGCATCAACCGCCTGCCCGATGGCCGCCTGGCCGGGGACGTGGACTTTGACGGTGCCATCGCCCGGGCCGCCTGGATTACCCCCGTACCGGGCGGTGTAGGACCTCTGACCGTAGCCACCTTACTGAGCAACACCCTGGACGCGGCGGAACGCCGGGTTGGTGCCGCCCATGTCTGACGCGGCGCCTTCCCTCGCCCCAGGCGCAGAGCCGGAGCTTCCGCTGCCGTCCCTGGATCGTCCGGAACTCTATTTCAACCGTGACCTCAGCATCCTCGAATTCAACCGCCGGGTGCTGGCCCTGGCCGACGATCCCCAGGTGCCCCTGCTGGAGCGCTTGCGCTTCCTCACCATCGTCTCCACCAACCTGGACGAGTTCTTCGAAGTGCGTGCCGCCGGGCTCATGCAGCGCCGCAAGTTTGGCGCCGGGCCCCTGGGGCCGGACATGCTCGGACCCAACCGCGAGATCGAGGCCATCTCCGAGGTCACCCACGAAATCATCAACGCACAATATCGCTGCCTCAATGAACGCCTGCTGCCGGCGTTGGCCACCGAGGGCATTCGCCTGCTCCGCCGGCAGGGCTGGACACCGGCGCAGCGCCGCTGGAGCGAAGCGTACTTTCAGAAGGAAGTCCTGCCGCTACTCACGCCGCTCAGCCTGGATCCCGCCCATCCCTTTCCCAAGGTCCAAAACAAGGGCCTGAACTTTGCCATCGTCCTCGAAGGCCAGGACGCCTATGGGCGCAAGAGCCCCATCGCCGTGGTGCAGGCACCACGCATCCTGCCACGCATCATCCAGATCCCCGCGGAGATTGCCGGCCCCAGCGACTTCGTCTTTCTCTCGTCGCTGATTCACGAGCACGTGCAGGCGCTCTTCCCAGGGCTGACCATCAAGGGCTTTTTCCAGTTTCGCGTCACCCGCAACAGCGAACTCTTTGTGGATGAGGAAGAGGTGGACAACCTCCTGGACGCCCTGGTGGATGAACTCCCCCTGCGCCCCTTCGGCGAGGCGGTCCGCCTGGAAGTCGCGAGCAACTGCCCCGGCGAAGTGGCGGACTATCTCCTGCGCCATTTCGAGCTGAACACCGGCGACCTCTATGCCCTGCCCGGGCCGGTCAACCTCTCGCGCCTGGCGGCCATCATCGACATGGTACGGCGGCCGGACCTGCTCTATCCCCCCTTCGTGCCCAGCCAGCCCCCGGAGTGCAGGCGGCCCGAGGCCATCTTCAGCCAACTGCGGCGCGCGCCCATCCTGCTCCATCATCCCTACCAGAGCTTTACCCCGGTGCTGGATTTCATTCGCCAGGCAGCTCGCGATCCCAAGGTCCTGGGCATCAAGCAAACCCTGTACCGGAGCACCCCCGACTCGCCCATCGTCGATGCCCTGACGGAGGCCGCCGTCAGCGGCAAGCAGGTAACGGCGGTGGTGGAACTCAAGGCGCGTTTCGACGAGGCCAACAATATCCAACTGGCCGAACGCCTGGAAGAAGTGGGTGTGCAGGTAGTCTATGGGGTGGTCAACCACAAGGTCCATGCCAAGATGGCCCTGGTCCTGCGCCGGGAAGACGAGGGCATCCGCATGTACGGGCATCTGGGGACCGGCAACTATCATCCCCGCAACGCCCGGATTTATACGGACCTGAGCCTGCTCACCGCCGATCCGGAGATCACGGCGGACATGAACGACCTCTTCATGCACATTACCGGCATGGGCAAGGCACCCAAGCTGCGGCGCCTGCTGCAAAGTCCCTTCACCCTCTACGATGCGGTGCTGGCGGGTATCGAAAAGGAAATCCGGCGCGGCAAAAGGGGGCGCATCATCGCCCGGGTCAATGCCCTGGTGGACCCCGGCATCATCCGTGCCCTCTATCGCGCTTCCCAGGCAGGGGTGGAGATCGATCTCATCGTGCGCGGGGCCTGCGCCCTGCGGCCGGGCATCCCCGAAGTCTCCGAGCACATCCGCGTGCGCTCCATTGTCGGACGTTTTCTGGAACACAGCCGCGTCTACTATTTCGGCAACGGCGGCAAGCCCCAGGTCTGGGCAGCCAGCGCCGACTGGATGGGCCGCAACCTCTTCCGGCGCCTGGAAGTGGCCTTTCCCATCGACGACCCGGCCTTGCGCGCCCGGGTGGTGCAGGAGGCCCTGACCTTTTATCTGGAGGACGAGTGCAACGCCTGGACCATGCAGGCGGATGGGCAATATCACAGCTTGCGCCCGACCCCGGAAACCCCGTGCCGGTCAGCCCAGGATCGCCTGCTGGAACGCTATGCCCGCATTACGAGCCATGACTGAGCTGCCATGACCCGCGTCCTGATCCTCAACAGCAAGGGCGGCTCCGGCAAGACCACCATCGCCACCAATCTCGCCAGCCTCCTGGCCCTGCGCGGCTCGGTGCTACTGGCCGACCTCGACCCCCAGGGATCTGCCACTGCCTGGGGACAACGGCGCCCGCCCAGCCTGCCCGCCATCACCGTCCTGGCCGATCCCGATCGGGACTATACCCATTATCCCCCAGCAGCTTTCACCCTGTTTGACGCTCCCCCGGGAATGAAACGCAGCCGTCTGGAGGCCATGGCCGCCGAGGCGGAATGCGTGCTGGTACCCATTACCCCGTCGGCCTTTGACATGGACGCCACCAGCGACTTTTTAGGGCGGCTGCAGGAAATCAAACGCGTCCGCAAGGGGCGGATTGCCGTGGGCCTCATTGCCAATCGGATCAACCTCCATACCCGTGCCGAACAGGCCCTCAAGGACTATCTCAGCGAGCGCGACTGGGCCCCCATTGCCACCCTGCGCGATAGCCAGATCTATGTACGCGCCGCGCAACTGGGGGTGGGGATTGCCGATCTGCGCGCCTTTGAAAGCCGCGCCGAGCTTCCCCAGTGGACGCAAATCCTGAATTTCGTCATGAGGATACCCCATGGAGCAGGAACTTAAACTTCGTCTTCTGGACCCGGGTGCCTGGGAGCAGATGCTGGCGCATCCCCTGCTGGCCCTGCAGGATACGCCGGCCATCCCCATGCATGCCATTTATTACGACACCGCCGATGCCGCCCTGCAGCGTGCCGGCCTGGCCTATCGGGTCCGCCAGGAGGGGGAACGCTGGGTGGCAACCCTCAAAGGCGAGGGAACCGCAGCGGGCGGTTTGCACCAGCGCCCGGAATGGAATGTCGCGGTCACCGATGCTCGCCCCTCCCTCGCGGTCTTCACGGAAAGCCCGCTGCAAGCGGCCCTCGAACCCCTGCGGGACCGGCCTTTGCTGGCGATCCTGGAGACGCAATTCCAACGCAACGAAAAAACCATCTCCTGGGAAGATGGCAGTCGCATCCTGCTTGCCGCGGATCGCGGGGAGATCCGCGCCAACGCTGCCCAGGAACCCATTCTGGAACTGGAGCTGGAACTGGTCGAGGGACACCCTGCCGCGGTCCTGACCCTGGGAGCCGCCCTGTGCAGGGATCTCCCTCTCCTGCCCGATGCCCAGAGCAAGATGCAGCGCGGGTTGCTGCTGGCCGGGCTCCTCCCGGAGAATGCCACACCGCGGCCCAAAGGCGTTCGCTTACGGCGCCATGACGATGCGGGAGAAGACCTGGCGGCGCTGATGATGGCCCACTGCCATCAGGCCCTGGCGGAACTGGGCGCCTGCCTCGCCACACCTGCGGCGGCGGAACCCTTCCATCAATTGCGCAAAACCATCCGTAGCCTGCGCAGTCTCCTGCGTTTCAGCCGCCCCCTGGACCCCGAGAAAAGCCTGGCCACGCTGCGCCGCGAACTGGCGGCCTGGTTTCATCGGCAAAACGTGCGCCGCGACTACGATGCCCTGGGTCTTTATTGGGCCCAGTTGGGTGAGGAGATGGGCATAACGCCAGAGCCCCTGGCCGGGTTTTTGCGGGACCGGTCGGAGGCGGCGCAGGAGCAGGCGGACCTGCGCGCTGTGGTGGCCCTCCTGCTCTCCCTCTGGGCTCTGCTGCTGCGCCCCGGCCTCGCCAGCGGCCAGCCGCTCCAGGACTTCTGCGAAGGTCAATTTCGCCGGTGGGATCAGCGGGTGCATAGGGCCCACCAGGCGGGCGAAGACGCAGCGTCCTTACATGCCCTGCGTATCCAGATCAAAAATCTCCGCTATGCGGCTTTAGCCATGAGTCCCCTGTGGCCCGGTCAGGACAGCAAGCCGCTCCTCAAGGTCCTGGCGAGCTTGCAGGAATCCCTGGGGGGGATCCGCGACGCCCAGATGGCCCTGGAACGATGTTCGCCGCTGGCTCATGGTCGCAAGGCGCTGCTCGCTTACGAAGCCGGCCTCTTGCTGGGTTACCTCCAGGCCAGGCGCAGCAAGCATCTGAAAAAGTGCCGCAAACATTGGGGGCGATTGCACACGACGGCACGCCCCTGGGATTGAAGCAACCGCAGCGCCGCGATGTAAAGCCCAGAACTGGTCCAGCCGCGCATCGGTCGCCTGCGCGGCCGGCGCCCCCCCATCGGGATCAGAACGGGAAATCTGGCCGATCAGCCCAAGCCGTTGGCGGCATCAATCCAGGTTTTCGCGCCTGCGCTCGGTCATGTGCGCCAGGAGGGCAATTTCGTGGGCAATGCAATAGTCCTGGGGATCCACTTCCCACTCCACCATTTGCCGGTGATCCACGCCGCTCGTATCGCAAGGGACTTCCAGCTCCTTGCAGGTCTTGGTCTCGGTGAGGAAGCCGGCCAGTTCGGCGATCTGGTTGTTCTTCAAGGCATCTACGGCCTCCTCCAGCGTAAGATTGTCCTTTCGCGTCAATTGTTCGGCAACGGCAATGGTGGCGGCGTCAAGGGGACTTTCGTCGGCCAGGTCCAGGGCCCGCTGGACGGCGCGATTACGATCTATGCTCATGTTTTTTCTCCTACCACAGTGGGTGTAATAATAATCAGAAGATTAGGACAGCTTGAGGGATTTCTCCAGCACCTCGCCAAGATCCCTGGACAAGTTGGCCTTGCCCGCGAGATCCTCCAGGGCTTGGCGCATGAGGGCCTGCCGTTGAGCGTCGTAGCGCTGCCAGCGGCTCAGCGGGGTGACCAGGCGTGCGGCGATTTGCGGATTGAGCTCGTCAAGGTGACGAATCTGCGTAGCCAGAAAAGCATATCCCGAGCCATCAGCGGTATGAAAGGCCGTAGCGTTGGCACCAAAACTGCCCAGCAGGGCACGTACCCGGTTCGGTGTGCGCCAGTCGAAGGCCGGATGCTGCAACAGCGCCCGGACCCTGGCCAAGGTATCGGGGCGTGGCGCACTCGCCTGAATGGCAAACCATTTATCGATGACCAGGGGATGCTGCTGCCAACGCCCGTAGAAGTCGGCCAGAATGTCGCTGGCATCGCCATCGGGCTGATGCACCAAAAGGCTGAAGGCCGCCAGATGGTCCGTCATGTTATCGGCCTGCCGGTATTGTTGTCGTGTTCTGGCCAGGTACGCGGCATCGCTGGCCAAGAGATAAGCCAGGGCCAGATTACGCAGGCGCCGGCGCCCGCTGCTGACGCCATCCCGGCTATAGGGAAAGGCGAGATTCTCATAATCAGCCGCCCATTGGCCGCCAAAGGCCGAACCCATGGCCCGTCGCAGCGCCTCGCGGGCGCGGTGGATGCCGTCCACATCGATGACGGCCATTTGTTCGCCCACATAGTCTTCACTGGGCAGAGTGAGCAGTTCGGCACGATAGGCCGGGTCCGTCCGCGAGTCGCTCAACGCCACCGCCATGGCCGCGTGGAGGAGTTCCGGTAACACTTCTGCCGTGTCGGGGTGATCAATGGCCGCCAACAAGGCCTGGAGCGCCAGCCCTTGCATGGCCTCCCAGCGATTGAAGGGATCGTCGTCATGGCTGGCGAGGAAGGCCCGCTGCGCGTCATCGAACCCTGTCTCCAGACGCACCGGCGCGGAAAAGCCCCGGAGCAGGGAGGGTACAGGGGCCTCGCCCACATCCGTAAATATCCAGGTCTGCTGCGCCGTATCCAGAATAAGAATGCGTTCCTGATCCCCTGCCCCATCCCCTTCCTGCCCGCGCAGGGGTATGGCCTGCCCCTCCGGACTGAACAGGGCCATCCGCACCGGGATGGGCAGGGGCTGCTTTTTGGGCTGCCCCGGGGTGGGGGCGGTCTCCTGACGCAGGGTCAGGGAATAGCGCTTTTGTGCGGGATCATACTGCCCAGCGGCGTGCAGTAGCGGCGTGCCGGCCTGGCTGTACCAGAAGCGGAAGGCGGCGAGGTCCTTACCCGTTGCTCCTTCCATGGCGGCCAGGAAATCTTCAATGGTCACGGCCTGCCCGTCATGCCGGGCGAAATAGAGGTCCATACCCTGGCGGAAAGCCGCGGCGCCCAAGACCGTGTGGATCATGCGCACCACTTCGGCACCCTTTTCGTAGACCGTCGCCGTGTAAAAGTTGTTGATCTCGATGTAGGCATCGGGACGGACCGGGTGGGCCAGGGGGCCGGCGTCCTCGGGGAACTGGGCGGCCCGCAGGCGACGCACGTCGCCGATGCGCTGCACGCCACGGGAGTTTTCGTCGGCGCTGAATTCCTGATCCCGGAATACCGTGAGGCCTTCTTTGAGGCTCAACTGGAACCAGTCGCGGAGGGTCACGCGATTGCCCGTCCAATTGTGGAAATATTCGTGGGCAATGACGGATTCAATACCCTGGTAGTCGGTGTCGGTAGCGGTTTCGGGGCGGGCCAGGACGTATTTGGAATTAAAAATATTGAGGCCCTTGTTTTCCATAGCCCCCATATTGAAGGTGTCGGTGGCGACGATCATGTAGCGGTCGAGGTCGTATTCGCGACCATAGACCCGCTCATCCCAGGCCATGGCGCGCTTGAGGGCATCCATGGCCTGCGCACAGGCGTCCAGATGGTGCGCCTCGACATAGATCTCCAGGGCGACCTCGCGCCCGGAAGCAGTGCGGAAATGATCGCGCACACAACCCAGGTCCCCGGCCACCAGAGCAAAGAGATAACAGGGTTTGGGGAAAGGATCCTCCCAGCGTACCCAGTGCCGGCCATCGGCCTCCTGCCCGGCGGCCATCCGATTGCCGTTGGCGAGCAGGACCGGGTAAGTGCCCTGCTCGGCATGGAGGGTGGCGGCAAACCGGGCCAGCACGTCCGGCCGGTCCAGATAATAGGTGATGCGGCGAAAGCCTTCGGCCTCACATTGGGTGATGAAATGGCCGTTGGCGAAGTACAGTCCGGACAAGGCCGTATTGGCTACGGGCCGGATCTGGACCAGTGTTTCGAGGACGAAGTCCCGGGACGGATGCAGCAGCAGCAAAGCGCCCTCTTCCAGGCGATACTGGTCGCTTGCCAGGATCTGCCCATCCTGCCGGATCTCCAGCAGGGTCAGCCCTTCCCCGCAGAGGCGCAAGGGCTGGTCATCGGCATCGGACTGGCGCCGCAGATGGAGGCGGGCGCGCACCTGGGTAAGTTCGGGGTCGAGCTGGATGTCCAGATCGACCGTGTCGACGACGAAGCGGGGTGGGCGATAATCCTCGCGGTGGATGACGAGAGGCGCTGAGCCACGCGCGGGCGCGATCATTCCTTGCAGACCCCGCCTTGTAGATTACCCAGTTCCCCCATGAGTCCCGTCAAGCCCTCTTGCGGCAGGCCATGGATGACTTTCAGGCCGGTTTTTTTGTCGCAGTAAATCAGGGTGGGGGTAGCCAGTTCGCCGCTCTTGGCAAGTAGCTTGGTGTTGTTTTCTACGGCTGCACGCAGCGCCGGCGGGGGGTTGTCCATGGGCTTGATGCCACCCTCTTCCGTCGCGGCGTCAAAGCCTTTCTCATTTTCTGCCATGGCGGCTTGGGGGTCTTTGGCGCCGAGAATGGCTGCGGCCCTGGGCGCACTATCGGGCTTGAGAAAGCCCACAATCACAAAACGCACGCGCAACTTGCCGGCATTGATCAAGGGTTGGGCTTGTTCATAAAATTTATGGCAAAAGATGCAGTTGGGATCCACAAAGGCGGTAAGCTCCGGCCCGGTCTTGCCCAGGACAAAACTATCGGCCTCCTTGCTCGCCAATTGGGCGAAATCCGCAGGAGCCATGACCTTCGGCAAGAGATCGAGCTTTTCCATGGCCAGCCGCGTTTCATCCTGCCCTTGGGCATTCAGGAGGGGGCCGACGGCAAGATACTTCCCGCCCGGGGTGATCCAGGCTACCAGGGGGTGTTGCTTGGCCTCAATGACCACCCCGGTCAGCCCTCCGGGGCCGGGGAATACTTTTTTCGCCTGTGCCTGACCGTGGGTGACCGCGTCGATGAGGCGCTCGGCGGCATCCAGTTTCACGCCGGCCTGGGCATTGCCAATGGGCAGGAGACGGTCGGCAACGACGCCGCCGAGACTGCCTACCACCAAAAGGGCGATCGCCATGCCGATGGATTTTTTGTGCATATCTTTTCCTTGTGAGCGTTTGCAGGTGCCGGATCGGCTTCGTTTGATTCTAAACCGTGCGCCGGGCGAAAGGCCAGAGCAGCCCCCGAAGCGCCCCTGCACTCAATGAAAATCCCGGGAAGACAGGGTCAGCCGCCCTAGCCGAGGACTCAGGTCGCGCAACTGGCCGGCGATGAGGTGAACGACCTCCCCTTCCCGCTCCAGGGTGCCGCGCACACCCAGCAACCGCGCCTGCAAGAGCACACGGCGATGGGCTTCCACCAGATCGCCCCAGACAATGACATTGAGCATGCCGGTCTCGTCTTCCAGGGTCAGGAAGATCGTGCCCTTGGCGGTGCCCGGCCGTTGCCGATTGATGACCAGCCCCGCCAGGGCCTGCCGGCTTTGCGCCCGCGCCTGGCGCAGATGGGATACGGAGCGATAGCCCTCCCGCTCCAGACGGCGGCGGAGGAAAGCCAGGGGGTGGGGGCCGAGACTGAGGCCAAGTTGGGTATAGTCCGCGACACAGGCCTGGGCTGGGTTTTCCGCAGGCAGAGACACGCTGTCCCGCACCGGCTCGCTATAATCCAGGGCCAGGGGCGTGGGGGGAGTGACTCCCTGAACAGCCCACAAGGCGCGATGGCGGTCCCCGGCCATCGCATGGAGGGCGCCCGCCCGCGCCAGGATCTGGAGCAGCTCCCGGTCCAGCCCCGCCTCTTGGAGCAGCTCCTGGAGGGAAAAGTTTTGATACCGCTCTCGCCACTGCAGCAGGCGCTCCATGGCCGCAGCGGGGAAGCCCTTGATCATGCCCAGCCCCAGCCGCAGGGCGCCGTTCTCCACATGGCTTTCGGCGTGGCTATGGCGCACATCGACGGGCAGGATGGATACCCCATGGCGGCGGGCATCCTGGACGATCTGCGCCGGGGCATAAAAGCCCATGGGCTGACTGTTGAGAAGAGCGGCGGCAAAGACCGCCGGATGATGGCACTTGATCCAGGCGGAGGCATAGACCAGCAGGGCGAAACTGGCTGCATGGGACTCGGGGAAGCCGTATTCGGCAAAACCCTGGATCTGCTGGCAAAGGCGCTCGGCAAAGGCGACCGCATAACCCCGCGCCAGGAGCCCGGCAATGAGCTTGTCCGCGTAGGGACCCAGATTGCCATGGCGACGCCAGGCCGCCATGGCCCGGCGCAGGCCATCGGCCTCATCGCCGCTGAATCCCGCCGCCTGCATGGCAATCTGCATGACCTGCTCCTGGAAAATGGGCACTCCCAGGGTGCGCTGCAGGATTTTTTCGACCTCCGGCCCCGGATAGGAAATCGGTTCCAACCCTTGGCGGCGGCGCAGGTAGGGATGGACCATGTCACCCTGAATGGGGCCGGGGCGGACGATGGCCACTTCAATGACCAAGTCATAAAAGGTACGGGGCTTGAGGCGCGGCAGCATGGCTATCTGCGCCCGCGACTCCACCTGAAAAACCCCCAGACTGTCACCCCGTTGCAGCATGGCATAGACCTGGGGGTCTTCGGCGGGGATATCGGCAAGGGACATATGGATCTCGGTCAAGGCCCGGCGCAGGGCGGAAAGCATGCCCAGGGCGAGGATGTCCACCTTCAATATGCCCAGGGCATCCAGATCATCCTTGTCCCATTGCAATACCGTGCGCCCGGCCATGGCCGCGGGCTCCACAGGCACCAGATCCGGCAGCGGGGTGGCGGAAAGGACCATGCCCCCCACATGCTGGGAGAGATGGCGGGGAAAACCCACCAGGGCATTCACCACCCCCATCAGCCGCTGCAGCGCCGGCGCCTCCGGATCGAAGCCGGCCTCCTGCAAGCGTTCGGGGCGCACCTTCCGGCCATCCCACCAGGCCAGTCCTTTGCACAGTCGCGCCACCTCC
Source organism: Pseudomonadota bacterium (assembly GCA_021794385.1). Taxonomy (GTDB): domain Bacteria; phylum Pseudomonadota; class Gammaproteobacteria; order Acidithiobacillales; family Acidithiobacillaceae; genus Acidithiobacillus_B. The sequence continues at coordinate 18,178 of JAJYQY010000115.1, forward strand.
GCAGCCGTAAAGCCCAGGGCGCGGGCGGCATCGCGCATGGCGCTACGCGGGCGGTAGTGAATGACCGTGGCGGTGAGGGCGGCGTGCTCGCGGCCATAGCGTTGAAAGACGTACTGGATCACTTCCTCACGACGATCATGCTCGAAGTCCACATCAATATCCGGCGGCTCATGGCGCTCCCGGGAGAGGAAGCGTTCAAAGAGCAGATTCATGCGCGCCGGGTCCACCTCGGTAATGCCCAAGGCATAGCAGAGCACCGAATTGGCTGCCGATCCCCGTCCCTGACAAAGAATGCCGCGCGCCTTGGCAAAGGCCACGATGTCATGGACGGTCAGGAAATAGCTGGCATAATCCAGCTCCCGCACCAGCTCCAGCTCCCGGCGCAACTGCTGCCGCACCGGGACGGGTAGCGTTTGGGGATAACGCCGTTGCAAGCCCTCCTGGGCCAGTTGTGCCAGATGATCGTCCCGTGCCATGCCGGCGGGACAATCGCCGTCGGGATAGCGATAGCGGAGGCTGTCGAGGGTAAAATGACAGCGTTGGGCAAGGGCATGGCTCTCCTGCAGGAGTATGGCAGGATAAAGACTGGCCAGCACGGCGCGCGCACGCAAATGGCGCTCGCCGTTGGCGGCCAGTTGGAAACCCGCCTCCGCCAGGGTGCATTGCCGGCGCACGGCAGTCAGCACATCCTGCAAGGCGCGGCGGCTGCGCCGATGCATGTGCACGTCTCCGCAGGCGACCAGAGGCAGCCCCAGCGCCTCACCCCAGGCCTGCAGGCAACGCAAGCGCTGCTCATCATCGCCCTCCCGCAGGAGCTCCACCCCCAGCCAGACCGCATCTCCTCCCAGACCGGCCACACAGCCTTGGGCTCCCGCCAGCCAGTCATCGCTCAGGCTGAGCCCCGGCAGGAGAATGGCCAGACAGCCGCGCAAACCCTCCAGATCGGCCAAGCGGGCGCAATATTGGCCTTTGGCGGCGCGCTGGCGGGCGCGGGTAATGAGACGGGACAAGGCCGCATAACCCACGCCATCAGCCGCCAGCAGTACGATTTTGGGCCCGTCCTCCAATTGCAGCTCCGCGCCATGGATGATGGGCAGACCTGCGGCCTTGCCCGCCAGATGGGCGCGGGGGGCGCTGGCCAGAGAACATTCCTCGGTAATGGCCAGGGCGCTATAGCCCAGCTCCCTGGCCCGCTCCACCAACTCCTCCACATGGGATGCCCCGCGCAGAAAGCTATAATTACTCAGGCAATGAAGCTCGGCATAATCAGGCAAAGTAGCCATGGAGAAAATATCCGCCACTGCGCAAATCGCGATAGACCCAGCAGCGGGACCCGTCCGGACGGCCCAAGGCAAAATAATCCCGCGCCACATCCCGGCCGTCCCACCATCCCCCTTCGATACGCTCCAATTGATCCGACGGCGGTACAGACAGTGAAGCCGGCAGGGGCAGGGGTGCCGGCAAGAGCCACAGGGGGCGGCGCGCATTTCCGCCGCCGGCGGCGGGGGCTTCTCCCGGCGCAACCCGGCGCCAGGCCCGCTCCGGACGATGCTCCGCAACGGGCGCGATGCTGGTCACCGCCGCAGCGCCCAGACGCGCGCGCAGACGTTCCACGAAGGACCAGAGGGCCTCCTCCTGCGCATCTTCCCACAGGCCTTGCTGCTGCCCGCCACAGGCCGTGAGATCCACGGCAGCAAGGCGCAAAGCGCGGATGGGCGCCGTAGAGGGCTTGCCTTCCAGGTGGCTCTGCCACAGGACAAGGAGGGCCTCGGCATCGCGGCTGGGACGGCGCATGGACAGAGAGAAAGTCACCTGCCCCTCGCGCAGGATCAGTTGCAAACGCCAGGCTTGCGCTGCCTGGGCCCGCACCCGCAATTGCTCACAGAGATCCTGCAAGACCCGCCGCAAGGCAAAGCGCAGCCCCGACCAGGACTCCGCTTCGGCCGGAAGCTGCACCGTCATCGCCACTTTTGGGGCAAAGGCCAGGGGAGGACGCGGATCAGGCGCTACTCCCGCGATGCGATCCAGCAATTGGCCTATGGCTGGGCCGAACCTGCGCGACAACTGTTTCCGGGGTATCACCCATAGCGCCTTGACCTGGCTCAGGCCCAAGGCCGCCAGGTCGCGACGGGCTGCCTCGGGAAGGGGCAAAAGGGCGATGGGCAGCTCCAAGCAATCATGCTGCCACTGCGCAAGAGTGATGCAACAGCCATGGTCTTGCCACTGCGCCAGCAGTGCCGCCCCCAGGGGGGTCGGGGCAATTCCGACCCGCACCGCCACCCCCAAGTCCTGGAAAAGCCGACGCAAACGCCGCGCCACGCCCGCCACCCCGGCAAAAAGATGCGCACTCCCCCCAAGCTCCAGGGCGAGGGCGGGAAAGCATTCGGGCAAGAGCACCACTTGCGGGCTGTAGGCATAGGCCAAAGCAGCCCAGCGGCGTAAGTTGGCCATTTCCCCAGCCTGATCGCGCCTGAAAAAGCGTAAGGTAGGCAAAAGCGCCAAGGCCGCCGCCGCTCCCATCCCGGACCGGATACCCGCCCCATGGGCAAGGCTGTTCACCTGCAGCACCCGTTGCCGGGCACCTTCGCTGTCCACCAGGGCCACCGGCACAGGCTCGGGCAGGAGCCGATCCAGCAGATCCACACCCAGGCTCGGGAAGTACAGCGCCAGCCACAGCACGTCAATGAACCTGGATACGGCAGTTGATGGGCCAAAGGCCGCAGCAAAACACCCCATCAACTGCCGTTGGGACGAAAGGACCAGGCCATTTGTTCGGGAAAGGTCAATTCACCCTCGCCCGGCATCCCGGCACGGCGTTTACGGACCTGCACGCGCAAGCCCGACGGCGTAGGCGCGAGGCGCAAACGCAAGGCCGCCAGGCTATGGCCCCCCTCCTGCTCGGCCTTATGGAAGAAAAAAGCCACACTCTGCCCCTCCTCCGCAGCCAACTGCAGGCGCCGCAACTGGGCCGGCGCCAGGAAAGGCGGCCAGGCCAGCACGGCGCTACAGGTCCCCGCACGCAAGGCCTGTTCCAGTACCCACAGGCTATCCAGACGCTTGCGTGGGTGTACCAGCAGCATGCGCGACAGATCAAGCCCGGCGGCCGCCAGGGCCGGCGCATAAGGGATATAAGGCGGCGTCAGCCACAAGACCCAACGCTTTTCCCGACGACTGAGCTCCGCCACGGCCGGCAAGACCAAGCGCAGTTCGCCGATGCCGTCCACACTGCTGTAGATCTCCGTCAAAGCCCCCCGCGGCCACTCCCCCAGCACCGTATCCAGTACCGGCCAGACCGTGGCCACTCCCTGCGGAGCAGCGGCCTGCCCACGCCAAAGTCGCTGCGGATGCTCCTGTAACAGTTGCTGCAATGCTTCCTGACTCATATACCCCTCCCCAAACGGATCAGACCGACCACCACTCCCTCAATGGCCAGGACTTCCCTGCGCAAATCCACCACGATGGGAGAAAAATCCGGATTCTCCGGCAACAGCAGTACGCGATCGCCCTCCCGCCGCCAGCGCTTGACGGTGACCTCACCATCCACCCGCGCCACCACCACCTGCCCGTCGCGCACTTCCTGGGTACGCTGCACGGCCAGCAAATCGCCATCGAGGATGCCGGCATCCCGCATGCTCATGCCTTGCACACGCAAGAGATAATCGGCGGCGGGCTGGAAGAGGTGGGCATCAAGGCTATAGCGCCCCTCCACATGCGCTTCGGCGAGGATCGGCTGACCCGCCGCCACCCGCCCCACCACCGATAGCCCCGGTCGCTCCCGCAGACGAATACCCCGTGCCGTCCCCTCCTGGAGCTCGATAAAACCCTTCCGAGCCAGGGTCCGCAAATGACTTTCCGCCGCATTGGGCGAGCGAAAGCCAAAGGCGCGCATCAACTCCATACGGGTTGGCGGCAAGCCATCCATTGCCATCTGCTCTTGCAGCCAGGCCAGAATCTCTGCCTGTCGCTTGGTGAGTACATGATCCATTTCGCATTCCCCCGGTGCCGCCCCATTGGGTGGAGCTTCTGCTGGAGCAGAAAAATCGCTTCCCCCAACTGATACTGTAATTTTATACAGTATTTTGACAATGGCAAGCCCCGGCACGGAACGGGATTCCCCCCATCCCTGCCCCCGAGATAGTGGCCCCCGGTGTCAAAGAAATATAAGCTTCAAACCATAAAACCTGCGCGAAGCAATCGATCAGAGGTGAATCTTGTCATCCGCTGAATATCCAAGATCTTCCCCCGAGCTCCTTGCCAGCTACTATGAGGTTCTGGCGGCAGGTGTCGAAGCCTTCATTGCGGACTTTTATCGGACCCAGGAGGCTATTCCGGAGCGTGCGCAGGTATTGAGCCGACTTTCTCCGGAACGCTACCGGCACTTGCGCGCGGCGCAGGCGCGTCATCTGTGTCTGCTCTTGAATCCCGAGATGGAAGCGTCCTGGCACGAGGACGCCCATCTGGCAGGCCAGATCCACTATCGTCACGGCGTGCTGCCATCCTGGGTGGCCGACAGCTACGCCTTGTACTGGCGCCATCTTCTGGAGCAGGTAGAGCGGCCCGAAATTGACGCCAGGGATCGCCATTCCTTGCGCGCCTTGCTAGTGGGGCGCCTGCTGCAGGATCTTGCCTGGCAGCTCGAAGGCTATGCCGAGGGCTACGGCAGGGTCCGGGATCTGCTCCTGCACCTGGACCATTTGCTGGTCGGCGCGGACTCCGAAGCAACGATGGTCCCACAGATCATGGACTTTCTCATTCAGGGAGGAGGCGTAGACGGTGCCTGGCTCGGGCATCCGGACAGCAATGGAAAAATAGTCTTCACGGCGAGTGCCGGAGAGGGTATGGCCGAGTATCTCGCCACCATCACCATCGGCGTCGACGACGACACGCCCGAAGGCCAGGGACCCGCCGGACGCGCATGGCGAACGAAGGAGGTGCAAATCACCCCGGACTGGGGCGAGGACTCCTCCATAGGCCCTTGGCGGGAGCAGGCGCGGCCCTTCGGCTGGAATTCCAGCGCCGCCATCCCCCTGGTCGACTCCGGTGGGCGGCGGCGTATTCTCGCGCTGATGAGCCGGGAGCGCGGCTTTTTCGGTCACTCCGATCAGCAACTGATTCTCGCGCACCTCGCCGCGGTCTTGGGACTGGCGATGGAGCGGCTGCATCTGATCGCAGAAGAGGTCCGCCACCGCGAAGCCCTGGAACGGCTCAACACCCTGTATCACGCCCTCATGGCAGAGGGGGACATCCTTCTGCGTGCGCACAGCGAGCGGGAACTCCTCAGGGAAACCTGCCGACGCCTCGCCATCAGCCATCTCTTCACCGCCGCCTGGGTAGGGCGTCCCAACGAAGATGGCGTCATGAAATATCTCGCTACCGCAGGGCGCGGTGCCCAAGCCATCGACTCCATCCATCTGACCGTGGCGAATACGCCAGGGGGGAGTCAGACCCTTGCCGCCCGGGCCTGGCGTAGCGGGCGCCTGCAGTATAGCAACGATTATCTTGCAGATCCCTCCCTGGCGTTGTTACACGATCAGTTTCGACTGCATCGCTGGCGTGCTTCGGTTGCCATTCCCATCCTTCGCCAGGGACAGATCTGGGGTGTCCTCGTGGCCATCGCCGATCGCGTCGGGGTTTTTGATGAAGCGATCCTGGGGCTACTGGCGCGGATCGCCCGGCTTCTCAGCCATGGCCTCGACGAGATCGATCTCCGGGCGAGCCTCGACGCCGAGCACGGCCGACAGGCTTGGCTCGCCCACCACGATCCCCTGACCGGACTGCCCAACCGCGCCGCCCTGTCCCTGCGCATGGCCGAGGCCATGGCCCGCACCCTCCGCCATGAGCGGATACTGGCAGTGGGTATGTTGGATCTCGATGACTTCAAACCCATCAATGACCAATATGGTCATGCCGCAGGCGACATCCTGCTCGCCACTCTCGCCAATCGCCTCCGGAAGGCCCTGCGGCAGACCGACTTCGCGGCCCGCCTCGGTGGTGACGAGTTCGTCCTCGTCTTCGAAGACCTGAGAAGCATGAACGACCTGGATCCGATCCTCGCCCGGGTCCAGGAGGCCATCGAGGAGCCATTCATTCTTCCCGGCGGGGGCAACGTGACCGTGCGCGGGAGCCTGGGCCTGACTCTTTATCCCATCGACGAGGGCGATCCCGATCTGCTGCTACGCCATGCGGACCAAGCCCTCTACATCATCAAAGCAGCGAAGAGGAATCGGCAGCACTTTTGGAGCTATTATCATGCCGATACGGACGTAGACGAGACCGCCCTTCGGCAAAGTATGAGCGCCCTATTTGCTGCGGGAGGCTTGCGTGTCCATTACCAACCCATCATTGCTCTCGAAAGCCGCCAAGTGGTGGGCGTGGAGGCATTGGCGCGCCTGGTGGACGACACTGGCGAAATCCTCGCTCCCGCCCGTTTCCTGTCTTTCCTTTCCATAGACGAGCGCCGCGCCCTCACCCGGGCGGTCCTCGCCCAAGCACTTCAGGACATCGCCGCCTGGGAAAAAGCGGGGTTTCCACTCACGGTGTCCGTCAATGCGGAACCGGAACTCCTCACCCATGACGCCTGCATGCATTGTCTGGCAGAAACCGTCGGACCGAGCGGGATCGATCCCGCTCGCATTACCTTGGAGATACTGGAGTATGGGGACTTTTTATCCATCGCCAGCGCCCAGCAAAGGCTATTGGAAATCAAAGCCACCGGCGTGTGTCTCGCCCTCGACGACGTCGGCAGTGCCTATTCCTCGTTACTGCGGCTCAAGGAACTACCAATCGACAAGATCAAACTCGACCAAAGTTTCGTGCGGGAATTGGCGCAACGGCCGGACAATCTGCATTTCGTGCATAGCCTCCTGGGCCTCGCCCAGGGCCTGGGGGTGGATTTTGTAGCGGAGGGAGCGGAGACACCGGAAATCCTGGATGCCCTGAGCGCCCTCGGCGCAGCGCAGGCTCAGGGGTATGCCATCGCCCGCCCGATGCCCGCCCCGGAAATACTGCCCTGGCTCCAGGCGCACACCCCTACCCCCTGGCATAGACCGCAATCGCTGCTCGGGCTCTATGCCTGTCATTTACGCTTCAGCGACACCGTGAAGACGCTTCTTATGCAGATCCCGAGGGTTTCCGAATCCATACTTTCAGAGATTGCCGCTATCAACCCTATAACTAGCCATATCGGCAGCTTGGGCTTGGGCTCAACCCCAATAGCCCATGCCCATCTTCGCTATCAGGAAGCACTGGCTGCCTTCCATATGGATGTCGCCTCCGGCAAGTCCGATTTTACCACCATTGATCAGGCATCGGTGCAGCTTCTGGAGCGCATCCAGGAGATGCTCGTGGGGCCAAGGCAGTAATGCCGACGCGCATACTGATATGCCAAAAAATCGATTCCACACAGACCCGGACGGGCATATGATGAGATTCCAATGCCTATAGGGGTATTCATGTACGGCCTAGACCAAGCCATTCATCACATTGAGCAACGCCTTCCTGGAGCTTGGTTGCTGCCATCGCTCTGGTAGCTCTCCCCTTCTACCTGATTAGCCAATACCGCCATAACCATCCCCGTGCCCATGTTGGTTTGGAGTTCGTTTGCGTATCAATTGTGCAAAAGCGACCGACATTCTGCGCTGACCTTCATCCAGCATTCCATCAAACAATACGCATAAGCGCACTAAACCTCGGATGTTTTACCTGTGCCAAGCGCGTCCGGCTTGGGGCCGGGGTGACTGGCGCTTTCGAACTGGAGCCGGTAGCGGGTCTTGAGTGGAATGAGTGGCTGCTTTCCTGGTCTTACAGGCCTCCAACTACCCAACACCACGCTTTCGGTCACTGCGGTGCATGGAACAGGTGGCGATGCATCACCCTTTTCGATAAAGGGTGTACCGACGAGCATAAAATATGAAAGGAAGGTGTAAAAGGCAAGTACCGTCGCCCCCTCTCTTAGCAACAGGGCTGTCAGCGCTTGCCAAAGCGCGCAGAATGAGCGCACATTTGCCCTATTTGACAGTGAAGCGAAAAGGAGATCATATCGTG
>JAJYQY010000121.1 GCA_021794385.1 Pseudomonadota bacterium
GGTACAGTTTCTCGGTTATCCTGCCCTCTCCGGGCTGGCCCTGCTGGGGATTGGCCTGGCCTGGCTCAGCGCCCATGGCCTGGATACGGGTATGGCCGCACCGGTCCCGGCAACCCCCTCGTCCGCAGAAAACCAAAGTCCGGCGTGAGGGGCCTGGCAAATGCACCGGATTCCCCGATCGCTAGCTCTATGGGCGGGTGGAAAAACCCGATTTTCCCCGCCAGAAGGCCCCTTGCCGCCGCGCGTGGCTCCAAGCCCTCGCGCGACTCGCAGTGATTCCTGCCAATAGGTGATTCAGTTCCAAACGGAATACAACACTACTCTAGCGCATAGGAGACTGTATGAAGTTGTGGACTATTCCCCAGGCATCCCCGTGTCATGGCTACCGTCGTCCTATGAAATTGGTTTTAGCCTTCGCTTTCGTGATACTGATGGAATCATCCACCTGCGTCCTGGCCAAAACCACATCCCCGTGGTCGGGTAGCGCCGCTTTGGGGTTCTCCAATACCACCGGCACGTTTCCATCGTTAAATCTCAATAGCAAGGATTGGGTGCGTTGGAAAACTCGTCATTGGCAAGACCGGGCGCATGTGAGCTATAATTACACCGCCGCATCGACAGCGATCTATGCCAACCGTCTGGTATTGGAAAACCAATCCCGCTATTTCTTCAGGCCGACGGCCCGTTATGGATTCGTTAATATCCGTTATGACCGTAACCCATTCGATGGCTATTTCTACCATCTGTCGGAAACCGTGGGCGAAGGCGATGTGATCCATCTCAACAAGACCATGACTCTGAATTTCCAGGGGGGTATCGGTGCTCTGGAAGACCAGCCCATAGGCCAGCAAGCCCAGACCAATCCAGCCGCGCGGCTGGCGCTAGGTTATCAATGGCATCTGACACCCCATGCCGCCTTTGGGGAATCTATCACCGCCTTGTTGTCGACGGCCAATAACAACACCTATGAATCCGTCACCAGCCTCCGCACTCGGCTGTACGGGCCGCTGGCTTTACAATTCTCTTATACCGCCACCTATAATGAGCTTTATTTGCCCAACTACGCCAAACTGAACACCATCACCGCCGTCAATCTGGTCTACAACTTTTAGCCGGGAGACCTGGTATCCATGTATCACTTGCCACCGCTCCTACGGCCCAATCTTCGGCAGCGACTGCGCCGTTTCTGGGGCAAGGCACAGGTCGTGCTGCGCCTCGAACAATGGTTTCCGCATATGCCTCTCGCCCTGGCCGTGGGGGCGTTGGGTACCCTCAACATACTGGATGGCCTGCCGCGGCTGAGCCGGTTTTTCCCTGAACTCGGTATCCTGGCACCGGTCACGGCGCTGAGTCATTCGCCGGTGCTCGGGGTGCTTGGTGCGGTACCGGAACTGGTGGCCGGGGTCGTGCTCCTGTTCATGTCCATCGGCCTGCTCTTTCGCTCGCGTTTTTCCTGGGCCATCACCCTGCTGCTGGCGGCGGCCACACTGGCCATTCTCCTGCACCATTACGGCCTGGTGTGGAGTGGGATCGCGGTTTTCAACGGGGTCATTCTGCTCGGTCTGCTGCTCTTCCATCGCAGCTTTTCCCGTTCCAGCGTGGCTGCCGGAACCCTCTTTGCCGCCATATCCATCCTCCTGCTGCTGGGCTATGCGGTATTTGGCAGTTATGTCCTGGGGAAGGGATTTACTCCGCCCATCACCAATCTGGTCACGGCGCTGTATTTTTCTGTGGTGACCATGTCCACCGTGGGTTATGGCGATATTACGCCCCATAGCCAGGATGCCCGGCTCTTTGTGGTTTCCATCATTATCCTGGGAATTACCGTCTTTGCCACCTCCATCTCCACCGTCATCGTGCCGCTGGTCAACGGCCGCATGAACCGTCTGCTCATGGGCGAAAAAAAGCCCATGAAACAAAAGCACTATCTCATCGTTGGCGACAATGCATTGGCGCATAATACCTATCGGGAGCTGAAGGCGCGTCATTTGCCGGCCCTCGTCCTGCTCCCGAGCCAGCCGAAAAGCATGTGGATGGACCCTGAGGACTTCATGATGGGCGACGCCACCGAGATCGAGGTCCTGAAAAAGGCCGGGGGCGAGCGGGCCCTGGCCATCCTCGCCTTGCGTCGGGATGACAGCGAAAACGCCTTCATCGTCCTCGCCGCCAAAGAGCTGGGCGGCCGTGCGCGGACAGTGGCCGCGGTGAAAGACAGCAAAAATATGGAGCGGGTGCGGCGGGTGGAGCCGGACCTCATCATTGCTCCGGAGGTGTTGGGTGGCGAACTGCTGGTCATGACCCTGAGCGGGGAGACCCTGGACGGCGAGGCCATGATGAGCAGGATGTTCAGCGCCAAAGCATAATCTAGCAGTATCTGTTTACCCACGGGAAGGAACTATCGCCCGCCATAGGACTCTCAATTCGTTATGTATGGCAACCCCCTTTGGGGAGGGCCTCAACAGGCGGCTGTGGCACCGCCTTCGTCGGAACGCCAGGAGGTCAGTATGTCGATCTGGGACAAGTTGTCACAAGGCGTGGGGCAGGTGCTCCATGGCTTGACACCTACGCCGCCCAGCCAGGAGGCCCTGGCGCGACAGGAGGCCTGGGCACGGGCATTGGATGGAAAAACTCTTCCTGATTTTGTGCAGCGTCGTTTGGTGGAGACCGCTGCCGGCCGCCTGCCCTGGCTCACTACTGCTACCCCAGCCGAACTGCTGCTGCAAAAGACCCACGGCATTCGTCCGCTGGGCTTTGTCTCGGGGAACTGCTGGTATCACTTCGGCTACTCCTGGACCCAGGGGCACATGGATGGCTGGCACGGCGCCCTGGATCGCTTGCGCTCCGAGGCCTTCCTGATGGGTGCCAATGCGGTGGTGGACGTACAGATGCGGGTGCGCAGGGGCGAGGCTGACGACATGGACTACGCCGTTGCGGGGACCGCCATTCGCATCGACAGCCTGCCCGAGTCGAGCAACCCCCTCGTGGCCACCGTCTCTGCCGTGGAGTTCGTGCGGCTGCTGGAAGGCGGCATGGTCCCGGTGGGCGTGGCCATCGGCGCCTATTACGACTGGTACCAGCCGCCCTATGGTCAGGCCCAGGGCGAGCGCTCCTGGTGGAATCAGGAGCTGACCGATGTTTCGGCCTTCCAGCAGCAGGTCCGGCGGCGGGCGATCTACGCCCTGGGCGAGGACGGCCAACGCCTGGGCGGCTCGGTCCTCGCCCACACCCAGTTTACCCAGATGGCGCGCCAGGAGGGCGACAGCGAAAACCCCGAGCGCTTCCTCTGCCGTCATATCGCCATTGGCACCGTTATTGACCATGATCGCCGGGCGGCGCCGGGCATTCCCGCACGCCCCGTCTACTCCCTGGGCCAATCCCTCCGCACCGCATCTTCTCCCCAGAAAAGGCCGCTCGTATGACCGATATCACCGAACACCTCGCCCCCCATGCCGTGGAACGCCTCAAAGGTCTGCGGGCGCAAGGCAGCCATGAAGGCATTTTTACCTCCGATCTTTCCGTCAACGAATTTGTCATGGTGCGCAAGGCCGGTTTCGAGCCCCTGGGGCTGGTGGTCGGCTCCTGCATTTACCACCTGGGCATCCAGTATGGTCAATGGAGCCAGAACATGGAGATGGATGTGCTCTCCCAGGCCATGTATCAGGCCCGCGAGCTGGCCATGAGCCGCATGGAGCAGGAAGCCATTCTGCTCCGTGCCGACGGCATTGTCGGGGTGCGCCTGGAAGTGAAACGCATGGAATGGGACCAGGAGATCCTGGAATTCATGGCCATCGGTACCGCCATTGCCCATCGCGACGGCCAGGAAGGTTTCAAGGGGGTGGGCGGCAAGCCCTTCACCTCCGACCTTTCCGGACAGGACTTCTGGATGCTCCTGCAGGCCGGCTACCGGCCCATGGAGATGGTCATGGGCTCCTGCGTCTACCATGTGGCGCACCAGGGATTCCTGAAGTCCATGGGCAACCTGGGCCGCAACACCGAACTGGAGCCCTTCACCCAGGCCATGTACGACGCCCGCGAACTGGCTATGGAGCGCATGCAGCACGAAGCCCAGGATGCCCAGGCCGACGGGATCACCGGCGTCAACCTGCATGAAGGCTCCCACAACTGGCAGCCCCATGTCATCGAATTTTTCGCCGTGGGCACCGCCGTCAAGGCCATGGAGCATGCCAACGACCTGGTGGACGCCCTGAGCCCGCAACTGGTCATTCCCGTCAACGATTAACCGCATCGAGAGGATTGTCATGTCGATCTTTAAACACGCTAGCGAGATCCTGGAAGCCCGGGTCAACCACTTTCTCAACAAAGCCGAAGACCCCGCCGAGACCCTGGATCTTTCCTATGAAAAGATGATGGAAAGCCTGCAGGACAGCAAACGTCATCTGGCCGACGTGGTCACCGAGCGCATCTCCCTGGAAAACCAGATGGCGCAGGCCCGGAAAGAGGCCGACAAGGCCGAAGCCGATGCCAAGATGGCCCTCGGTGCCCAGCGCGAGGACTTGGCCAAGGCCGCCCTGGGGGAAAAGGAGGCGGCACTGCAGAAGATCGCATCCCTTCAATCCGCCCACGACAATGTGGCGGCCCAGGCGCAAAAGCTCACCGACTACGAGCAAAAACTGCAGGAGCGTATCGAGCAGTTTCGCACCCAGAAAGAGGTCATGAAAAGCCAGTTGGAGGCCGCTCAGTCCGAGATCAAGGTGGGCGAATCCATGACCGGCATCGGCAATGGTCTGGCGGACGCGGGTGACGCCCTGCGCCGCACTCAGGACCGTACCGCCCGGATGCAGGCCAAGGCCCAGGCCATGGACGGACTCATGGCCGCGGGAGTGCTCAGCGACCCCCTGGACCCACGCAGCCAGACCGACAAGGACCTGGACCAGCTACGCGCCACCAGTAGCGTAGATGCCGACCTGGCGCGTCTCAAGGCCGAGTTGGCGGCCCAACCGCCGGAAAAGTCCGCAAAAGACGATGACCAACCGGCAACATAAGGGGCTTTGACCATGGGCGCCACCCTCGCCATCGCCATCGTCCTCCTCGCCTTGCTCGGCCTGGGCATCGCCGCCATCTTCGTGCATCTGGCCTTGTGGCTGCTGGTCGCCGTTGGCGGGCTTTTCATCTACTTTATCCCCAGCATCGTTGCCGGTGCCCGTCATCATGAGCATGTGCTGTGGATCCTGGTACTCAATATTGCCCTGGGGTGGTCGGGTATTGCCTGGATTGTTTTGCTGATCTGGGCGATCCTGGGCAAGCCGATCTGGGCGAAGGATGCGGGGGCGCCGGGAAGATCATGAGCGAGGCATTTGATCTGCAAGGGGCCTGGATGCGCAAATCCCAGGGTGACATCAAGGCCTTCTTCGAGGCCCTGGCCGCCTCTCTGGAGGCGGGATTTCCCGGGCAAGTGGAAGTGTGCCGGAAAAAGGACGGCTTGTTCTCCAAGAATAGTCATGTGGAAGGACTTTCCATCCGCACCCAGAACTATCAGTTTCATCTGGAGCGGGAAGGCGCGGGGCTGCGCGCCATTCGCGCCAGGGAAGTGCGCGGCGTCGTGCTCAAACGCGAAGATCTGGCCATTGGCGACTGGCTGGAGAGCCTGACGACAGAGCTGGCCGGCGTTTCCGGTGACCTGGTCAAGACCCGCGACGCGCTGCATGATTTTCTGATGTCGTGAGCGCTTCCCGGCGGATGTCCGGGTAACATCCGGCGAGTTTCGGGCTTGGTTAGCCGTACTGGGTGGCCACGGAAAAATCTCCCAATTGCAGGCGCCGTAAGCTTGCCAGAAAAGTGGCCGGGGACGAATTCGGTGCCAGCGGGCCGATCCGGACCCGATAAAACGCTTGTCCATGGCTATATACGGGCACCAGTACCGCCGTGCTGATCCCAAAATCGTTGAGGCGTCGGCGCTCGCGATTGGCCTCATTCAGGTTCATGGGCTGGGCGGTTTGCAGGAATAATTTCGGCGGCTGTGTCTGCACTGCCGGCAGGGGCCGGGGAGCCGGGCTAGCGGGGGGTGGCGGACGGCGTACAGGGGTCACCATGCGGGGTTGTGCGACGGGGGGCGGCGCGGAGATCACCCGCTGGGCCACCGGCAATACTTCAGGCTGGGGGGGCGGCGGGAGCGCGGTGTTGCCGCTGGGGATGACCTGGACCTGCACTTCTGCTGTGCCTTGATGGACCATCCCCAGCACCTGCGCGGCGCCATAGGAGAGGTCCATGATGCGCCCGGCCACGAAAGGACCGCGATCATCCACCAGTACCACGACGCTGCGGCCGTTGTCGAGGTTGGTCACCCGCGCACAGCAGGGCAAGGGCAGTGTCCGGCTCGCCGCGGTCAGGGCCCGGGGCCGGAAGGCCGTACCCATGGCCGTGACGGTGCCCGACTCCCACCCATACCACGAGGCGGTGCCGCGCCGGTCATAGCCGGTACTGCTTTGCATGGGGTAATAGCTTTGTCCATCAATCTGATAGGGCTGATTGTAGGCGGCATCGAGATTGGCGGGCGGGGCGTAGCAATAGCCGTTGCTGGCGTAGGCAGATGCCACGCCGGCGGAGCCGTAACCTGCGGCCACGGGCGCGACGTTGCTGGACATGCTAGCACAACCCGACAGCGCCGCCGCTGCCACGGCAAAGGCGCTGAGCCGGAACCAATGGAGATCAATGCGTGGGTGCATGGGCCTGCCATCCAATGAACTTGGACCATTCTAGGGGATGTTTTGCTGAAACATCAAGCCCTGCGGCAGCTTAGCCGCATTCTTTCAACTTAGATCCGCAGTTGGCGCAATGTTTTTTGCACCAAAGGCCCGCGCCTGTGGTTCTACGGCTCATCCCGCTGGCAGGCGAAAACTCGCCCTGCGGGCGCAAACAGTTCGCCTGCCGGGCGCGGGCTTTCGCCTGGAACAACGACGGCTTGGGCCGAAGTCGCGGCAAAACACCTGCGCCAACTGCCGTTTTTCGGATTAAACCGGGCGGTTAGCGCCGGGATCCCGCACCGGGCCCATCAAGGCCACCCCTTCCTCGTAGCTGATCTCCGGAAATGCGGAAGCATACTGTTGTGCTGCATCGGCTAACCGATCAATCTTTCCTGCCGTATCCAGTTTTTTCAATTCATTGCGGTCAATCTGGAAAAGCTCCAGCGCTTCGTTGTATACCGTTGCTTCATCAATGGGCAATACATAGAAAGACACGCCTTCGTAGTTAACCTGGTAACGTTTGCTGAGGTCGATATTATTGCAAAACAGAAAATATTTTCCCCCGGCGACGAGGGTTCCCCGCAACGCCTCCATCAATGCTTCGAGATAAGCAAAAGACAGGAGATAGCAGGTGAGAAAAGCGATGCCTGCTTTACTTTCCTCGGCAGCGGCGATGGCCTGCGCGGCGACTATCTCCGGAGGTCGGGCCTCATCGGCAATGCTCGGTGAGAATTTTAATGCAATCTCGCCACGAAACCCGAAGCGCCCGGGTTTTTTCGTGGGCTCCTTGAAGACAGGATTCTGCAAGCGTTTATCCGCATCCAGTTGGCCAAACGCGGTTTTTTCGATAGTGGTCATATTGCTACTCTCCAAGGGGTATGATTGGTTTTGAACGCTAGCGAATCCCTGCCAGCATATTCCAGCCGGCAGCATCTTCGGGGCCGAAACATTTGCCGTAATCATTGCACACGCTACAGCTTGGTGCCTGGCAAAGAGACACCTCTGCCTGGTCGCAGAGTTGTTTGTAGAAAAATTTCTTCCATTTCATGTTGCCGCTATTCTTGGCATGGAGATCCGGAAAGTGGCGGCGGAGCAAATCACTCAGATCGTCGCGGCCGGTGAATCCCAGGTCCTGCCAGAGATGGTCGTCCCCCATGCAGGCGGTGGCGATGAGGCGGGCAAACCATTCCTCTTCCTCTCCAGCTCCGCCACGATGGTCCAGGAAAAGTTGGCGTAGATCGGCATTCTCCTGCTCCCGTGGGGTCGCTTGCGGCTCTCCGTGCCCGCCGTAGCAGCGACACAGAAAACGCTCACCGGCGGCAAGATGAAGATAGACCTTCATGCACTGGTCAAATGGCTTGGCATCCAGGGCCTTGGGAAAATAGCGGTTCAGCAGATGGCGGAAGTCGGTAGGCGACAGGCCCAGGGCGGCGCCCAGGGCACCGGTCAGCCCCTGGGCGTGGAAACTGATGCTCAGGGCAAAAAGCCGGGCATCCTCCGGGTCTTCCCGGCGGTCGCGACCTGCCATCAAATAATCATAGATGCGTGAGGGCATTTCTTCCTCCTTGCCGCCAGGCGTCATGCGCTAGGCGAGTACCGGCTCGCTGTCGATGGCGGCGTGGGTATAGCAATCTTTGGGACACGCCCGGGAACAGGCCTCACAACCGATGCAATGCTCCGGATGTTCGATGGTCATCACTTTCCGCTCCGCCTCATCGTCGTCCGCCGCCACCATCTCCCCGTCTTCATTGATGCCCTTGAGCAGGAGTACGCCCCGGCCGCAGGCGCGAAAACAGCGTCCGCAGCCGATGCACTTTTCATCATTGATCTGCTCCACGAAGTGGGGCGTCCAGCTAAGCCCACCCTTGGTGCGTGCGGTGAGGGTCGTCATGGATTATCCCCCCGTGAAGGTCGCCAAACGCTCTCTGGCGGCCGCCAATTCGCTGTACGCGGTATGCGTGTGCAAGGCGAGATCCATGATCTTCTCCCAGCCGATGGGGAGATCCTCGGCGAGATCATGGAGATCCATTTTCAAGCGTGTCGCCTGGGCATTCAGCCGCTTGATTTCTGCTTTCAATGCCTCTTTCTCATCCACGATGGACTCCCAGTGCCGGGTTTGTTCCTCTACAACCGGTTGCATTTCCATAACGTCTGACATGACTGCGTCCTCCGTTCGATCGCATCAATAACGCGCCACCGCCGGGAATTGCTCGATCATTTCCACAGCGGAATTCACTAGTTTGTCCCCTTCCTCGGCGAGCTTTTCCATGCTGGGGAAGCCGAAGCGATGTACATCCCGCAATTGTTTGTTCACCACAATCAGTCTGCCGGCAATCAGCACCATACGGCCAAAGCCCTCATGACTCATTTTCATCATCGGCGATACCATGATTCCCGTGCGTCGTTCCGTGGCCAGGCCAACGGCGTTGTAAAACAGTTCCAAACGCCATAAGACCTCGGGGTCGGGATCGCCAATGATGGGCAATGCCTTGCGCTGCTCCTTATCGAGGATATACGGAGCCAATAACAGCTCGTCCGACTTCTTTTCCCAGGCCCCATAGCTATCCTGCGCCCGCCACTGTTTGACCAGTTCACGGATGAAGGCCGATTCCATGGGGTTCGGGATGATGACAGCGGCGTTTTCAGGCATGACTCATTTCCTCTTCATCAAAATTGAATTGACGTTCCTGTCCCTTGAGCATCGCTTTACGCAGCCAGGGCGGTGGGGAGTCGCGCAACACGACTTGCAATTTGTTCAGGATGTCCGTGATGGACTCCGGTTCATTGACCTTGATGGGATGCACCTTCATGGCAACGACCCGTGCAGCGCCGGATCCGCCGATGGCGGCGACATAGAGAATGGCGCAGTCCTTGATGGCTTCCAGTTTGGGTGCCAACTTGTCCTCATTGCCGTCTTCGGCCAGTTCGCCGTCGAACTGCACTGCTTCCAGGAACCGATATCCGTTTGGCGTGATTTCGTAGATGGCTACATTTTTGGCCCAGCCAAAGTGCGCATCGACCCTTTTCATATCTTGTGTAGCAAAAGCAATCTTCATGGCTCCTCCCTGGCGCGGCCCTGGTCCCTCGGCGGTCCCTTGACCACCGCTCCTAACCAACTGCAATCTGCGAACGTGCATGATCTCCTCCTGGCAAGGGCCAACTCTCCGGATGGTGTTCATGGGCATTGGCCATCAGCAGATTGCCCACCTCGAAGAGCAGATCCCGGGTACCTCGATAACCCACCGTGCGCCGGTGGGCGGCCCCCAGGCGATCAAAAATGGGCAAGCCCATTCTCAAAAAGGGAATGCCGAGACGCTCGGCCGCCTGGCGCCCGTGGGAGTGGGTGATGAGCAGATCGCAATGGGCAGCCCGCAGCTCCAGATCTTCCAGGTCGCCGATCACCACCTCCTCGCAAATCATCTGCTCCAGGAGCGGCGATTGGGTGGTGGTGACCGCCGTTTCGACGACCGCACCCATTTCCGTCAGCCATGTCGCCAGGGTCCATAGCAGGTCCGGCTCGGCGCCGATGGCGATGCGCTTGCCGCCAAAGTGGAAATGGCCGTCGAGCATGGCATCCATGAGTTGACTGCGCTGGCGGCGATATTTCTCCGGAACCGGCACGCCACTCAGTTGGGCCAGGCAGTCGAGTAGCTGATCGTTGGGCTCCAGTCCGGTGAGGCGCTCCAGGAGGATATAGGGCTGCCCGGTCTTGCGCGCCAAGGCCTCAGCGGCGAGACGCATCTGCTCGCCGATGGCGATGGTCAACTCCGCCTCGCCCATGGCGCGAATCTCGTCCAGGCCGGTCCCGCCGAGGGTATTGGGAGAGAAATCGTCGGGAATATGGCCGTCCAGGGATCCGGAGATGTCCGGCAGGAAGGTGGCGTGGAGGCCGAAGGCTTCCGCCATTTCGCGGATTTCCTCGATATCCGCCACCGTCAGATGCGAACCCAAAAGAAAATTGACCTGACCGGCGACTCTGGCGGCCGTGGGCGCGACCAGGGTATCCACCATATTCCTGACCGCCTTGCTCCAGCCATCCTGAAAGGCGTCCTGGAAATCCGGGGTGGAGACATAGACCACGGCAAGATCGCTCAATTCCGGGTGCGCGGCCTGAAAAGATTTCAGATAGCCGTCCACATCGTCGCCTTTGGTTTCGGTGACCCCCGTGGAGCAGATGCCGATGATGCGGGGATTGGCGCGTTTATGGATGTTGAGAATGGCATTGCCGATATTGTCCAGCCCCCCCAGGACCGTGGCCACCTCATTCATGGCCGTGGTCTGCAAGGGGATGCTTTCCCGGAAATGACGAACGAAGAGCACCAGGCCGAAAGCCGTACAGCCCTGAGAGCCGTGCAGCATGGGCATACACTGGGCGAGGCCCAGGAAGGCCAGGGCACCGCCGATGGGTTGGCTCATCTTGAGGGGATTCACGGTGCAGGCCTTGCGACTGACGGTTACCGTAGCCATTGCGCCGCCTCCCTTGCGTCCCAGGGCGCTGCCTTGCGCAGTTGCGACCAGATGGGGTTGTAGAGCGCCTTGTCGATTTCCCGAACCAGGTCCACCATCCCTTCATAGCCGGCATAGGCATGATGTCTTTCCTGGTTGATGTCCAGCCAGGGAACCTTGGCCTTGAGGGCGACGAATTGCGAGCGGCCGCCGGAGAGCATGATGTCGGCCTGGGCCTCGCTGAGCATCTTGTACATTTCCCGCGGCGTCATGTCGTCGATCATGTGTGCGTCCTCGCCCATGAGCTCCTTGATGCGCTCCTTGTCCTCCGCGGTGGATTTCTTGACGCTGGTGCCCACCACTTCCATGCCCACTTCCTGGAGGGCCGAGACCACGGACCAGGATTTCACGCCGCCGGTGATGAGCAGGACGCGCTTGCCGCGCAGACGCGGTTTATAGGTCGCCAGGCGTTCCCAGGCGCGCGCCTCCTCCCGCTGGATGAGGGCTTCCGTGCGCTCCAGCAGCTCGGCGGGGGCACCGCGTTCCACCAATAGCCGGGAGATCTCCCGCAGCGACTCGCTGGTATCGGAAATGCCGTAGAAGGAGCCCTCGAAAAAAGGAATCTGGTAACGCTCTTCCATCTTGCGGGCAATATTGATCATCGCCTTGGAACACACCATCATGGCCGCGCGGGCACGATGGGAGCTGGCCACCTCATGGTATTTGGCGTCGCCGCTGATACAGGCCAGGATGCGGATGCCGAGATGATCCAGGAGGGGCTTGACCTGCCAGAGTTCTCCGGAAAGGTTGTATTCGCCGATGATATTGATGTCATAGGGCGTAGTGCTTTCCGGCTCCTCCGTACCGATGACGTAATCAAGCAGTGCTTCGCCGGCCAGCTTGTTGCCGAGATTTTTAGCGCCGACAAAGCCGGGGGCGTTGATCGGGATAACGGGCTTGCCGAATTTGGCGCTGGCGGCCTTGCAGACCGCTTCGATATCATCGCCGATCATCGCCGGGACACAGGTCTGATACACGAAAACGGCGGGGGGATCGTATTTGTCCAGGATCTCTTTGATGGATTTGAACAGGTGTTTTTCGCCCCCGTAGACCACATCCAGTTCGTTGATGTCGGTGGTGAAACCGGTGCGGTAGAGCCGTGATCCCGAGGATTTGGCGCCGCGGTTGTCCCAGGAGTTGCCTTCGCAGGCAATGGGGCCGTGGACCAGATGCGCGACGTCGGTGATGGGTTGCAGCGCGATCTTGGCGCCGTCGAAGGCGCATCCACCTGCTGCCGCACCCGGCTGTAACTGTTTGGCGCAACCCTTTTTACGGTCCTTATCGGACTTCGTCTGGTTTTTGGCGCAACCCGGCTCGTTGAAGACTTCCTGGATCTTGTTCTGCAACATGGAGCACCTCCCAGTGCGTCAAAATGCCACAAAGAATTGATCGCTGGTTTCCACCATGCACTGGCATGCCAGCCGCCAGCGCGGCCCTTTCCACTGCGCCAGGTCGTCTTCATCGATACAGGAAACTTTGCCGATGGCGTGCAGCGTCTGTTTTTCAAACGGACTCGGATGCCCATACCGGGTCCCTCGCTGGGGAGTTACCTGCACCGCACAAGTCCCGCAAATCCCCTCCTGGCAATGGACGGGTAAGGGGACATTAAATATGCGCGCCATTTTCAAGAGCGAGATGGGCTGATGACTGCGACACAGGATCGACCAGTCGCCACCGATGCGCGGGGAAATAAATTGCACCTGTCCCATCTCTCGCTCCTCCTGACAGTGAAACTTACAGTTTCACCAGAATATCTTCATCGCGGACGATATACTGGCAGGCCAGGCGCCATGGCGGCGGCATATCCCGCACTTCGGCATCCTCAATCTGCTGTTTGGTAATCTTTCCGGAGAGTTTGAGTACGGTCTTTTCCTTTTCGGTGAGGTGAATACCCATGGGCGTATCCGCCATGATGATCACCTGAACGGCGCAGGAACCGCACTCTCCATTTTCGCACTCAAATTCAATGGGAACCTTATGGGCCTTGGCAACGGCCAACAAGGTATGACAGTCCCCGGCCGTCGCATAGACGGTAAGATCCTTTGCCATTTTCGGGGAGGTGAAGGTTACGTCTGCCATTGCTGGAACTCCTTGGGCGGCGGCGCACCAGGCGCCGCCGGATAGCTACCACCCGAGCGATTAACGGATGATGTCGAAACTGTAATCGCTTTTGCTCGGGACATTGGTGTTCTTGTCCATCTCGTCGAAGACCTTGTCCAGCACCGTCACCAGGACATTCATGCTGCCCTGGTAGCCCCAGATCGGGTAACGATGATGATGGTGACGATCGAAGATCGGGAAGCCGATGCGGATCAGCGGCGTACCGGTATCCCGTTCGAGAAACTTGCCGTAGGTATTGCCAATCATGAAATCCACCGGCTCGGTGAAGAGCAGCGAGCGCATATGCCAGAGATCCTTACCGGGATAGGCATGGCAGCCCTTGCCGAAGGGAGAACTGTCGAATAAGTTCTGCATTTTTCCGGCCCAATCCTTGCTGCCATTGGTCGCCAAGACATGGGTTGGTTCAGCGCCCAGTTCCATCAGGAAGGCAGACATGCCGAGGCAAAAATCCGGGTCACCATAAAGGGCAAACTTCTTGCCGTGGATATGGGCCGTGGAGTCCGCAACCGCATCCACCAAACGGCCGCGTTCCTTCTCCAGCTCGGCTGGAATCCCCTTACCGGTGATGCGCGCCACTTCCATGAGCAGCTTATCGGTGGCGGCAATGCCGATGGGGCAATGCAGATTGACCGTTTCCTGACCCTTTTCGGCGATGTAAGCCATCGTCTTTTCCGTGCTATACCATTGCATGGAGATCGTGGCTTTGGCATGGAGGGCGTTGGCCGCATCTTCCAGCGTCGTTCCCCCGTCATACATACGGAACTCGCCATCGGCAGGGGTATCCCAGACATCGCTGTTGTCGGCGAGAATGGTATAATCGACCCCCATCAGATTGAAGATCCGCTTCACTTCCCGCAGATTACCGACGGTATAGCCATCGAAGCCGCCGATCAGGTTGATCTTCGCGTTGGGCTGGCGCTCCAGGGCCGGGACCGTGCCCGCCTTGCCGTCCCAGAAATGGGTGAGAATGCCTTTCAGGGCGTTGTCATAGCCGGTGATGTGGCTACCGACAAAGGCCGGCGTGTGGGCGAAGGGCACATCGTATTCCTCCGGCACGCTGCCCTTTTCCTTGGAGGTTTTGATAAAGGCGTTGAGATCATCGCCAATCACCTCGGCCATGCAGGTCGTCGAAACGGCAATCATCTTCGGCTTGTACATGTTGTAGGTGTTGGCCAAGCCATCAATCATGTTGTTCAGACCACCGAAAACCGCTGCATCTTCGGTCATGGATGACGACACGCAGGATGATGGTTCCTTGAAATGGCGGCTGAAATGACTGCGATAATAGGCCACGCAACCCTGGGAACCATGCACGAAGGGCATGGTGCTCTCAAAGCCGACCGCGGCAAAGACCGCACCCAAAGGCTGACAGGCCTTGGCGGGGTTGACGGTGAGGGCCTCCCGGGAGAAATTCTTTTCCCGGTATTCCATGGTTTTGGTCCATTCCCGGACCCGCTCGATATCCGCCGCAGGTTGCGGGTTCTCAAATTGCTTCTTGTTCTCGAACATCTCCAGATATTCCGGTTCGCGGAACAGGTTGAAATGGTCGAGGGTTTTATCGGCATTCTGACTCATGGCAAGCTCCTTGATAGAAATCAGGGTGGAGGGGTGAGGTACCCGGGTCGGAGCCAGACCGCATGGCTCGCCACTCCCCACCCTTAATCATCCGTTAGTGTTGTTTCCAGGGCGCTTTGGTTAATGCCCACACGGGGTTATTGATGGCCATATCCATATCCCTGGCGAAAATGGCAAAACCGTCATAGCCATGGTAAGGGCCGGAATAATCCCAGGAGTGCATCTGGCGGAAAGGGACGCCCATTTTCTGGAAGACATACTTTTCCTTGATGCCGGAACCCACGAGATCCGGTTTCACCGCCTCGACGAATTTCTCGAACTCAAAACCCGTGACGTCGTCATAAATGAGCGTACCGTCCTTGATGTCGTGGGTGGTGCGCTGGTAGTCGTCGTTGTGGCCGAACTCATAACCGGTGCCCACCACTTCCATGCCCAGGTCCTCGTAGGCACCGATGACATGGCGCGGCCGCAATCCGCCGACAAAGAGCATGACCTTGCGTCCTTCGAGGCGGGGCCGATATTTGGCAATCACGTCGTCCGTCAATGCCCGATATTTGGCGATGACCCGTTCGGCGCCGTCCTTGATCTTGTCGTCGAAGTAACTGGCGATCTTGCGCAAGGATTCTTCAATCTTTGACGGTCCGAAGAAGTTATATTCCGCCCACGGAATGCCGTGCTTCTCTTCCATGTAGCGGGAGATATAATTCATGGAACGGTAACAGTGCAGGACATTCAGCTTGGCCTTCGGGGTGTTCTCCAGTTCGGCCAGAGAGCCATCGCCGGACCACTGGGCGATCACGCGCAGGCCCATCTCTTCGAGCAGGATGCGTGAACTCCAGGCGTCCCCGCCGATATTGTAGTCGCCGATAATGGCCACATCGTAAGGTGTGCTGGCAAAGGCCGCTGGTTTGGCTCCATCCTTTTCAAAGACATAGTCGCGGATGCTGTCATTGGCGATATGGTGTCCGAGCGATTGGGATACCCCCCGGAAGCCTTCGCAGCGCACCGGAACAATGGTCTTGCCACCAAATTCCTTCGACTTCTTCTTGGATACCGCTTCGATGTCGTCTCCGATCAAGCCGATGGGGCATTCCGATTGCACGGTGATACCGTGATTCAGCGGGAAAAGATCCTGAATTTCGTCCATGATTTTTTCGAGCTTTTTATCGCCGCCAAAAACGATGTCCTTCTCCTGAAAATCGGAGGTGAACTGCATCGTCACAAAGGTATCGACACCGGTGGTGCCAATGTAATAATTCCGGCGCGCGGCCCAGGAGTATTGTCCGCAGCCAACGGGACCATGGGAAATGTGGATCATGTCCTTGATGGGACCCCAGACCACGCCCTTGGAACCGGCATAGGCGCAACCACGAATGGTCATTACGCCGGGAACGGTTTTGATATTGGACTTGACGCCGCAGTCCGGTTTGCCTTCTTCGAATACGCCGAGATGCTTGGCCCGCTTTTTCGCGGTCTTCTCGGGGTATACCTTGAGCACCTCGTCGATCAGCTCGCGATTGCGGGCCTTGGTCTCCTGGGTGATCTGCGCCTTCGTTTCTTCAGCCGTAATGCTCATCACATCTCTCCTTCAGCCATAAAAAGTGGGGGGGCATCCTGCGCCTTGCGGAGCAGAGGGATGCCCCCGCAACTCAGACGGCAGCCGCCAATTCGGCTGCACTCTTGCCGATGAGGCTGGCGTCTTCCTTCTTCATGATGCCGAACTCCATGAGCATGTCTTCCAGTTCGTCCATGGTGATCGGGGTGGGAATGGTGCCATTGCCGGCGTTGGCGTGGATCTTCTTCGCCAGCGTCCGGTACTCTTCCGCCTGCTTGGATTCGGGTGCGTATTCCAGCACCGTCATGCGCCGCAGTTCCGCATGCTGCACGATGTTGTCGCGGGGCACGAAGTGGATGAGCTTGGTGCCCAGCTTCTTGGCCAGGGCCTCGGCCAGTTCCAGCTCCTTGTCGGTCTGGCGCTCGTTACAGATGAGGCCACCCAGGCGCACGCCACCGGAGTTGGCATACTTGAGCACGCCCTTGGAGATATTGTTGGCCGCGTACATGGCCATCATCTCGCCGGACATGACGATGTAGATCTCCTGCGCCTTGTTTTCCCGGATGGGCATGGCAAAGCCGCCGCAGACCACGTCGCCCAGGACGTCGTAGGAGACATAGTTGGCGCCATCATAGGCCCCGTTCTCTTCGAGGAAGTTGATGGAGGTGATCACGCCACGACCCGCGCAACCCACACCCGGCTCAGGGCCGCCGGACTCTACGCAGCGGATGTCGCGATACCCCACTTTCATGACATCTTCAATTTCAAGATCCTCAACACTGCCGGCCTCGGCCGCCAGGCTGAGCACGGTGTCCTGAGCCTTGGAATGGAGGATCAGGCGCGTGGAGTCGGCCTTGGGATCGCAGCCGACGATGAGAATTTTCTGCCCCATTTCCGCCAGGGCCGCCAGGGTGTTTTGAGAGGTCGTGGACTTGCCAATACCCCCCTTGCCATAAAAGGCAATTTGCCGTAAACCTGCCGTCATTACCGTATCTCCTCTGCAAAGGTACTGAAGGTGCCAAGTGAATGTCCCCACTAGGGACAGGTGCTCTGCGGCATTCCCCTTGCAAGCCCCATGCCATCCCCCGGATGTTCACATAATCACTTGTTATATCAGGAAATAAATCGCATTTTCCGAGGGCGCCTCGCCCTGTTTGAAAGCTGACAAAACGGCCCGGCAATGTCGGGAATGACACAGATCGCGGGGGCTTTCGGACGTGCCGATGGGTTTCGGCAAGGCTTCGGGCATGGCAACGCCTTGATTCCCCGGTGCAGAGATGCACCCGCCGGCCAATGGGCATTGGCATGACTTATGCTTTTCATTACCGACGGCCAAAGTTTGGCGGGGTTGAAGAGGGAAAATCCATGCAGATCGGAGTGGATAGCAAGCTGGCGGTGGAAAATCGGCGCATCTTCGTGCTCGATACTGACGAGATCTCGCGCATGGCAGTGCAATTCATGTTGCATGATGAGTATGAAACTCACGAATTTAGTGCATTGGCCGCGGCCGTGGCCAAGGCGCGTGACTGGCCGCCGGACCTTCTTGTCATTGGCATGAGTTACCTGCAGGAGCAGGGGGTGCATCTCCTGGAGCAAATGGAGACGGAATTCCCCGCGGCGCAACTGCTGCTCCTGCTGGGGGAGGGCGATTCCCCGGTGGCCTTGGCGGGTAAGGCCATGGGCCTGGCGCAACTGCGCAAACCCTTGCGCCTCGAAACGGTGCGCGGCACGGTGGCCATGATCCTGCGTCATGGGCAGTGAAAGGGGGTGTCGGCGGAGAAGGATCGGCAGCGTCGTGATTCAGCGCGCGAAGGAGCGGCTGCCGGGGTGAATGCTCCGGGCAGCAATCTCGTGGGTGTCCCCACGGGATTGCTGGCGAGCGCGGCCTTTCATGAATTTCCGCTTCCCTTGCATATTGCGGGGACACGGGAAAATCACGCGGCCCTCTTTACCGCCTTGCGCGGGGCCGACAACGCCGAGGAGGCGGGGCAATGCTTCCAAGATTATATGGAGGCCATGTTTGGGCCGAAGGTGCAAGCGCCGGAATACCCGGCGGCGCCCAGGCGCTTCCGGGCCAGTTATCTCCGTTTGCTCAAGGGCTGGGGGTACGACAGCAACTCCCCCGAAGGAGCGGTGATGAAGGCCTGGGTCGAAAGCCGCTTTGGCATCCCGCCGACCTATCACCGGACCGTGATCCGGCGATTTGCGGGCCCGGCGTGGATCCAGTACATGACCGACAGGATGTCTTCGCGTTTCGACAACAACAATATCCTGCTGCAACTGGATGTCCTGTATGAGTTTGCGCAGTGGGCCTTCCGCCATTTTTCCGCACCGGGACAGCGGCACTTGCGCCTCTTTCGGGGGACCAACGATTTTGCCGAGCACCCCTGGGTGCGCCGGCTGGATGCGCATCATGCGGTGGTCCGCTTGAATAATCTCGTCTCGTTTACCACCGACAGGGATATTGCCGGCGAGTTTGGCGACATCATCCTGGAAGTGCAGGTGCCCGCCGTGAAGGTGTTGTTCTTCAACGGGCTGCTCCCTCGCCACCCGCTCAAGGGCGAGGCGGAATATCTGGTCATCGGGGGCGATTATGCGGTGCGTATGGGGTATTTCTAGGGGGAGGGGGCGGGGATGATAAGCGATGATCTGCGCGAACGGGCCCTGGGGGCCTATCTCGGCTTGGCCGTGGGCGACGCCCTCGGGGCGACGGTGGAGTTCCGCTCTCCGCGGGAGATTCAGGAGGAGTTCGGCGTCCATCGCAGCATGATCGGTGGCGGGTGGTTACACCTCGAAGCCGGGCAGGTGACCGATGATACCCAGATGTGCCTGGCGCTGGGAGGGGGCATGATCGCCGGCAAGGGCTGGAACCTGCAAAGGATCGCCGATGCCCTTGCGGCCTGGCTGCGGGGACATCCGCCGGATGTCGGCAATACCTGTCGGCGCGGGATCCGCCGCTACCTCAACGATGGCAGCCTGGAGGGGCCGCCTTCGGACTGGGGCGCCGGCAATGGCGCCTGTGTGCGCAACCTGCCCGTCGTCCTGGCGACCCTCGATGACGAGGAGGCATTTGTCCACCACACCCTGGCCCAAGCCCACTTCACCCACCATCACCCCTTAGCCGACGCCGGCACCCTCGCATTGGGGTACATGCTGCGCGGACTGCTGCGGGGCGCGGGATGGTCGGCGGCACGGCAGGTGGCCGCCACTCTCGTCGCCGAGCATCCGGAGTTCTGCTTCGACCCCTACCCGGGCCGCTCCTCCGCCTATATCGTCGAGACCCTGCAGACGGCCCTGCATTACTTTTTCAACACCGACAATTTCAAGGACTGTCTGGTGGGGGTGGTCAATCAGGGGGATGATGCCGACACCACCGGCGCCCTGGCGGGGATGCTGGCGGGCGCCCTTTATGGGGTGCAGTCCATCCCCCACGCCTGGATCAGCCGCCTGGATCCCGGAGTGAAGCGCATGATTCATGCCCAGGTGGATGCCCTATTGGCATGGAATCCTTCCCCGCAGCCGACACAGGATGTCGGCACCCTTTGCCTACAGAGTCGGGAGGGCTGAAAGATGGCCAGCATCATTTTTTATGAAAAGCCGGGCTGCCGCAACAACGCGCGCCAGAAAGACCTGCTGCGCGCTGCGGGGCATACCCTGGAGGTACGGGATTTATTGAGCGAGGCGTGGTCTCCGGAGACGTTACGCCCCTTCTTCGGAGATCGGGCGGTGGCCGAGTGGTTCAACCGCGCGGCCCCCCGGGTGAAATCGGGCGAGGTGATTCCCGAAGCGCTGGATGCCGGGCAGGCCCTGGCCTTGATGATCGCAGACCCCCTGCTGATCCGCCGCCCGCTGATGGAAAGCGAGGGTCGGCGCATGACCGGTTTCGAGCCTGAACAGGTGGGGATATGGATTCCCTCATCCTTTGCGGGCTATCCTGAAATCGGGATGATGGCCCCCGAAAGTTGCCTGCGCCCATCACCCTGCCCGCTTCCCGAGCAGAAAATGGGGATGAATGCCGACCAAGCCCCAGTACCCACACCCTCATGATCCGGGCGGGACCGCCGCGAGGAATTTGCCATGAAAGATCACCTGACGCCCAATCACTATCTGGAACTGACCACGGTATATGAAGTCAGCAAGGTGCTCAGTTCTTCCCTGGATCTGGAACATACCCTGAATGATGTGCTGAAAACACTGGGCAACCATTTGCGCATGTATCCCGCCATGATTATTTTGCGCACGGACGACAGCCACGTCGGCGTAATGGCAGCGACGGGGTTGTCGGCCGAGGAGATCGAGCGCGGCCGCTATCACCTGGGTGAAGGAATGGTCGGCAAGATCATGCGGGCGGGTATGCCCGTGGTGATTCCCGACGTTGCCGAAGAGCCCGCTTTTCTCAACCGCGCCGCCGGCATCGATGCCACGCAACAATTGCACGCCTTCGTCGGCGTGCCCATCAAGGTGGGCTATGACTGCATCGGGGTCCTGGCCATCTATCGGACGGAAAAGCATAAGGGGACGAGTTTCCGCTCCGATGTCCGCCTGTTGCAAATGGTGGCCAACCTCGTGGGGCAGACCGTCACCCTCCACCAGGGGGTGACGGCCGAGCGCAACCGCCTCTTGCAGGAGAAGCACCGCCTGCAGAAGGAATTGCAGAAGCGTTACAGCATCGACAACGTCATTGGCAACAGCAAGGGCATGCAGGCCGTTTTCGCGGATGTGCATCAGGCGGCGCCCGGCAAGGCGACGATCCTCCTGCGCGGCGAGTCGGGAACCGGCAAGGAGGTCATCGCCCGTGCCATCCACTACCTGAGCCCCCGCCGCGACAAACCGTTCATCAAGCTCAACTGCGCTGCCCTTCCCGAGAGCATCCTCGAATCGGAGCTCTTCGGCCATGAACGCGGGGCCTTCACCGGAGCCACCCAGGAGCGCAAGGGCCGTTTTGAACTGGCCGACGGCGGCACCCTGTTCCTGGATGAGATCGGCGATATTTCCCCTGCTTTCCAGGCCAAACTCCTGCGGGTGTTGCAGGAGCGGGAATTCGAGCGGGTCGGCGGCAACCAGACCCGGCGCGTGAATGTCCGCATCATCACCGCCACCAACCGCAATCTGGAAGAAGCGGTGAGCAAAGGCGAGTTCCGCGCCGATCTGTACTATCGGATCAACGTGGTAAGCATTTTTCTACCGCCTTTGCGCGAGCGGCGCGAGGACATCCCCCCGCTGGTGGAGTATTTTCTGGCTCGCTTCAACCGGGAAAACGACCGCCACCTGAGCGTCAGGCCGGAAGCCCTGCAGACGTTGATGGACTGTTTTTGGCCGGGTAATGTCCGCGAACTGGAAAACTGCATCGAACGCACCGCCACCATGCTCCGCGGCGACCTCATCCGCCAGGTGGACATCCCCTGCCAGCGCAACCAGTGTTTGTCCATGTCGCTGCGGCCCCTGGCGGGTGGGCATCCCATCGTGACCATGGCGGTCCTAGCCCAGCCCCAGCTCCCGCCCCCGGCCGAGGTGGAGACCCACGCCGCTCCTGCCGAGGGCTTCGATGACAGCGACCGGCTTTCCGAGCGGGAGCAACTGATCCAGGCCATGGAGCGCTGCGGCTGGGTCCAGGCCAAGGCCGCTCGCCTGCTCGGCACCACCACCCGGAAGCTGGGCTATGCGCTCAAGAAACATGGGATAGAGGTCAAGCGCCTCTAAGCCGGCCCAAGCGCGGCCCGGGAACCCATTTGTTGGCTTCGTGACAATTTCCGACAAGATGTCAAAAGCCCTGTAGCTTTATCGACAGAAAATACGATGAAAAATTTCTACCAATCTGTTTTATCTATGTTTTATTAGTTGGCATCGGTTTTGCTAAAACACGGAAGAGCGGTCAGCTTCGGTGGAGCAAGCGGATACATCCATTGAGCGCGCGTAATCCGGTTTTCAACAGGGCAGCAGCTCAGAGGAGTACGCCAATGGCATCCCCGATTATTTCCTTATCCAGCATCGCCGCCCCCGGCCGGGCCAAGCTGGATGAACTCCTGCAGCAGGTAGCCGAACATAAGGGTTGTGGTACGAGCAGCGGTTCGGGCAAGGCGAGTTGCGGTACCGGCGCCGGACAGGGCGACCTTTCTCCCGAGGTCTGGGAAAAGGTCAAGAATCATCCCTGCTACAGCGAAGAGGCCCACCATCACTACGCGCGCATGCACGTCGCCGTAGCACCGGCCTGCAATATCCAATGCAATTATTGCAACCGCAAATACGACTGCGCCAACGAAAGTCGCCCCGGGGTCGTCAGCGAAAAGCTCACGCCCGAGCAGGCCGCCAAGAAGGTGCTGGCGGTGGCGTCCACCATTCCCCAGATGACCGTGCTGGGCATTGCCGGTCCCGGCGACCCGCTGGCCAATCCGGAAAAGACCTTCAAGACCTTCGAACTGATCTCCAAAACGGCACCGGACATCAAGCTCTGCCTCTCCACCAACGGGCTGATGCTGCCGGATCATGTGGATACCATCGAGAGCTTCAATGTGGACCACGTCACCATCACCATCAACATGGTGGACCCGGATGTCGGGGCGCAGATCTATCCCTGGATCTTCTACAAAAACAAGCGGTACAAGGGCCGGGAAGCGGCGCAAATCCTCAGCGAACGGCAGTTGCAAGGGCTGGAGATGCTCACCGAGCGCGGCATTCTGTGCAAGGTGAATTCGGTCATGATCCCCGGCATCAATGACGAGCACCTCGTCGAGGTCAATCGCGCAGTCAAGAGCCGCGGCGCCTTCCTGCACAACATCATGCCGCTCATTTCCGCGCCCGAGCATGGCACCGTGTTCGGGCTCAACGGCCAGCGCGGCCCCTCGGCGCAGGAACTCAAGGCCCTGCAGGATAGCTGCGAGGGTGAAATGAACATGATGCGTCATTGTCGGCAGTGCCGCGCCGATGCGGTGGGACTCCTGGGCGAGGACCGTTCGGCCGAGTTCACCACCGAAAATGTCATGGCCATGGAGGTGGAGTACGACCTCGAATCGCGCCAGGCGTACCAGGCGGTGGTCGAACAGGAACGCCAGGCCAAGGCGGCGGCCAAGCAGGCGGAACTGGAGACCATGGCCGGGGAGCATTCCGACGTCAAGATCCTGGTCGCCGTTGCCACCAAGGGCAGCGGGCGGATCAACGAGCACTTCGGACACGCCACGGAGTTCCAGATCTACGAGGCCAGCACGGCGGGAGCGAAGTTCGTCGGGCACCGGCGGGTGGATCTGTATTGTCAGGGGGGGTACGGCGAGGAAGAGGCCCTGGAGTCCACCATCATCCGTGCCATCAACGATTGCGCGGCGGTCTTCGTGGCCAAGATCGGCGGTTGTCCCAAGGAGTCCCTGAAAGCGGCGGGTATCGACGCCGTGGACCGCTATGCCTTCGAGTACATTGAACAATCCGTCATCGCCTATTACCGGGATTACCTGGAACAGGTTCGCGGGGGCGCCATCGTCCATGGCACGCGGGGCGACGCCGAGATCCGTCAGGGGGCCTTTGTCGCCGCCTGAATCCACGGGGGAGTGTTCCTCCCCCTTCACCACCAGCAAGGAGATTGCATCATGGCTTATAGAATTGTCGCTTCCCAATGCACCGGCTGTTCGGCCTGTGAACCGGAATGCCCGAACATGGCCATTTCGGAAAAGAACGGCACCTTCGTCATCGACCCCGCCAAGTGCACGGAGTGCATCAATTACTTCGACGAGCCGCAATGCGTGGCCGTCTGCCCGGTGGACGATACCTGCATCATCGACAACAACTACCCCCGCTACAGCGCCTAGGAGGATGGCATGGACGTGACCTTTACCCCCAAGGCAGAACGCTTCATCCAGCGGATGATCACCTTCAATGGCGGCGGCAGCGAGAGCGGCTTTCGTCTGGCCGTGGCGCCGGGCGGTTGCTCCGGCCTCTCCTATGACTTCAGCGTGGTGAATGCGCCGGAGCCCGACGATCTGGCCGTCGAGAGCAATGGGATCAAGGTTTTTCTGGCCAAGGCGAGCCTGCCTTTTCTGGATGGCATGGTCGTGGATTGCGAGGACAGCCTCATCAATACCGGGCTGGTCTTCAAGAATCCCAACGCGGCCTCCAGTTGCGGCTGCGGGACGTCATTTTCACCAAAGGACTAGCCTGAACATTCATCCGCGCGACTGGGGAAGGAGGGTGCCATGGAAACCTGGGTCATACACCATAGCAGTGCGACCATTCATCGCTGCGCCGTGAACGCGGCAGAACTTCCCCTCCACGTCGGGAATATGGGCTTCCGGGGTACCGAGGTGTTCTCCCATATCCAGAGCAAAGAACAACGCCGGGTCTCCCGTACCTATACCAGTTACGTCTGGTGTCCTGAATGTGAGGCCGTGATGGCGGCGGGTGGGCAGCGCAGGGGTGTCGGATGAGCGAAATCTGGGAGGAGGATTGGCTGAATCGCCGTTATTACGGCGACTTGCTGCCGGCAGCCGCCGAGCGCGAGTTGCACCTGGCGGCACGGGCCTATGAGCAGGACGAGCGGGCCGAGTTTCACCTGCGCCAGGCCATCGCCATCGCTCCGGAGCACCTGGCGGTGTACCTGGGCATGTACAAGTTCTATTTCTACAAGGGGCGGCTCGGTGAGGCCCTGGACACGGCCCGCATCTGCCTGCAGCGTAGTGCGGCAGAGTTGGGCCTGGACCCGGACTGGCGCCGGGTGCGCCCTGGCGATGCCCAGTTTGGCAGTTTCGATGCCGCCCGCGCCCGCTTTTATATGTTCGTGCTCAAGGCCTTTGGGTACATCCAGCTCCGCCTCGGATGTCTGGAGGAAGGCAGCAAGGTCTTGGACAAGCTGCTGGAGCTGGATCCGGGCGACAAGATACAGGCCCGAATCCTGCTGGACGTGGTGCAACGCGGAGGAGAAGACGATGATGACTGACCCGGATCAGGCCATCGACTGGCAAGGCAGCGCGATCAGTTGCAGCGGCTGCCCCCACGACCAGCGCCCCGCCGGACGCTGCGAACCGCTGCATGCCTGTGTGCGGGACCGTTACGCCAAACGGGTGGATCGCTTCTTCCGCTGGAACCCCCAGGTTGCCAAGGATTATCTGCAGCACCCCTATTTTGAAGTGCGAGCCTGTGCGGCCCGCTACGCCGATATCTTTCACCTGCCGCCGTTGATGAACGATCCCGATGAAACGGTGCGCTGGTCGGCGGCGCAGCGGCTTCCCCACCGGCATTTGCTGCAAATGATCCATGACCCCCACCGCGAAGTACGCATCCGCGTCGCCAGCCGCCTGGGGGAGCGCGATTTGCCCGCCATGATGAACGATCCGGATTACTACGTGCGTTTGGTGGTGGCGCGGCGGCTGCCCCCGTCTTTCTTGCCGCTGATGTTGGCGGATGCGGATATCGAGGTGCGGCGCGCAGTGGCCCTGCGGATTGGCCCGGAGTGGCTGGGGCGCATGCTCCTGGATGCGGATCCCGGAGTACGCATGGAGGCGGTGGCGCGGCTACCCGCCACCGCCCTCCCAGCACTGGCTCGGGATCCCGATTGGCGTATCCGCTATGAGGTAGCGACGCGGGGGGGCCGGGATGCGCTCCTGCCGCTGCTGGAGGATGCCGATCCGGAGGTACGCAGCCTGGCTTGGGAACGTTTGGGTGGGAGCACGCCATTCCGGGATGCTCAGAAAGGGAGGGAACAGGTATGGGAATGAGCCGCGACAGCGATGTGGTGGAGTTGAGCGGATCACCGATCTTTGC
>JAJYQY010000027.1:0-2346 GCA_021794385.1 Pseudomonadota bacterium
GGCTGATCCACCAGGAAGACGTCCAGGGTCTCCAGACCCGTTTGCTGGCGAACCTGGTCGAGCTGCCAGAGGAGATATTCGGGACTCAAACAATGCACCCCCCGGGCCAGATCCTCCCCTTTGCCCAGCCCTTTGGCCTCGATTTCGTCCCGGAAAAATGCCTCGGGATCCTCCGGCCGGCCTTCGGGAAAGGTGAGAAAGCCGCCCTTGCCGAGCACAAAAAACTCCTCGCGCCGGATACCTCCGGCCATGGCCCTGGCAATCCCCGCCCCTACCGCCCGCGGCGCCCGTCCGTAGCGATAATGGGCCCCCGTATCGATGACATTGATGCCCGACTGCAGGGCCTGGGCAACAATGGCGGCAACCGCCACGTCCGTAACGTCGTCCACGGCACCCGGAAAGGTGCCCACCCCCAGGGAAGAGAGTTTGATCCGGGTATTGAGGAAATCACTAAAATGCGCCTCGGCCAGCCGATCCTGGAATCGGGCGACATAGGCCTTGCCGCCCTCGCTGTTGGCGGCACCGGGAATGAGCGACTTTTCCGCATTCACGCAGACTTGCTCCTTTGGACAAAAAGGGGATGATGGGTAAGGAGATAATGGACGCGATCGCGACAGTCCGGGCGGATGATCCCCTCCAGTGGCGCATCGTGCAAGCGCATGAATTGCGCGACATAGCCTGGTGCATCCTCGTCATCGAGGTCCCACTCCACGGCCTCCAGCAGCCGACGCCCCGCTGCCGGCAAGACGGCATCGAGCTGGCGCCCGCTCAACAGGCCCCACAAACCGGTCCAGCAGCGCGCCAGGGCGATGGGATGATAACCGCCGCCGCCCAGGACCAGCAAGCGCGGGCTATCCCGCAATATCCGCTGAGCCACCTCCCAGAAGAGCAGATTGGAGACCCGGAACTTGCTCAGGGGGTCCGCTGCCAGGATGTCCGTACCCGCCTGCAGCACCACCACATCGGGGGCAAAGGTCTCCAGCACCCGCGGCCAGAGTTGCGCAAAAACCAGCCAATATTCGCTGTCATTCACCTCCGGCGGCATAGGCAGATTCACCGCAGACCCGGGGTGGTCATCCAGCCCCCCACCCTGGAAGGGATAGGCATACGCGGTATCCATGTGAATGGACACCGTCAGGGTATCTGCGTCTCCCGCAAAGGCCGCTTCCACAGCGTCCCCATGATGGGCGTCCATGTCCCAGTACAGCACACGCAGACCCGCCCGCCGCAAGCGTTGAATGGCCAACACCGGATCGTTGAGATAACAAAAGCCCCGCGCCTGATTGGGGGCGGCATGGTGCATGCCGCCCGCCGGGCTGAAGGCGTTGCGCCCGGCCAGAACCAGCTCCGCCCCCTGAATGCTGGAGCCGGTGGCTAGGCACGGCGTAGCAAAAAAGCCCGGATAATAAGGGTTTTCCATGGTGCCCAGTTGATAGACCCGGCGATCCGTATCGCGCACCCCGCCGCGGAATTGGGCGCGCTCATAGGCCTGGATATAGTCCCGGGTATGAAAGCCAAAGAGTTCGCGATGACTGGCGGGCCGACCGTCCAGGTATTCGTCGGCACCCATGGCGCCATAGCTGTTGATGAGATCCAGGGTCAGGGAAACGCGGGGGATGGCCAGGGGGTGATTGTTGCCATAACTGGCCCGCCGATAGCGGGCGGCACCGATAAAAGTGGCCGCCCGCCCTGCTTCGATGTGCTTTGTCAGACGTTCCCGCTCGTTCATGGCTGGTGCCCGCGCAAGCGCAGATAAATCTCCGGCAGCCGCTGCGGCAGACTGTCGATATGGGGCAACACCAGATAATGTCCGGGGCCGAAGACCAGGGGCAGGTATTCGCCGCCGCGGGGGTCGAGGCTGATACAGAAGGCATGCACCCCGCGCTCCTGTGCCTCCCTCACTGCCATGCGCGTATCCTCCTGCAAATAGCGGGAATCGCCGCCGTCGTCATAGTCCGCCGGGCGGCCATCGGAAAGGATGAGCAGCAGGCGCCGCTGCGCCGGGTGCCTTTGCAGGAGCATCGTGCTGTGGCGAACGGCCGCCCCCATGCGCGTCGCCAGCCGCCCGCTCAGGCCCCCGAGCACCGCCCGTCGCCGGGCATCGAAGGGGTCGCCAAAACGCTTGATGGGGTAGAGCAGGACCTCATCCCGATACTTGCTGGCAAAGCCATAGAGGGCGAAGGGATCCCCCACCTCCACCAGCGCCTCGCCAAACAGCAGCATGGCCGCCCGCAAGCGATCGACAATGCGCACCCCGCCACCCCCCGCCGCCATGATGGAAGTGGAAAGATCCGCCAGCAGCAGCACCGCCGTATCCCGCTGCCGGGGACGCCGTTGCAGATAGAT
>JAJYQY010000027.1:2446-5810 GCA_021794385.1 Pseudomonadota bacterium
CCCGCTGCTGCGCCAGCCGCAGCAGACGCGCCACATAGCCGGGCATTTCCCGGTCCAGACCGGCATCCACGCGCAGATCTTCGCAGAGATCGAAAATCATCTGAAAGCGCAGCAGATCCTGACCGAATTGCGCAAAAAGAGGCCGCCAGGTCACCCGCTGCTCGGCATCCAGGGGCGGATGGACCATTCCCAGCTCCCGAAAGAGGGCGTGAATGGCATCTTCCTCATAGCTGCCGAAGGCCAGATGCGCACCCGTATGATAAAAGGCCAGCAGGGCCTCTTCCCGATCGGGCATCACCGCCGGCACAAAGAGGCTGCGGCCGTCGGTCTCCACAAAGGCCCGCCCGCCCTCGGCACTCCAGTCGCCATCCTCCAGCGGCAACCGCAGGCCCGTCCAGGCCTGCAGCAGCAAGATGAACAAACGCTTGTGGGCACCCAAGCGAAAGCCGGGCAGGATCTCCAGCAAAAAACTGCGTGCCTCTTCGCTCTCCAGGCGAAACCACGCCTCGCCGCGCACCCGGCCCGCCGCCAGCACATCGGCACCGCGTCGCGCCCATTCCGTCACCCCTTCCAGGCCACATAAGGCACGCACCCTGAGCGCCCCCTGGAGGTAGGTCCCCACCCCTAGACGCCCTTGCAGCAAGGCCTCTGCCGGTGCCATGAGCGCCTGCAGACCCGCCACCCCCTCGCCGCCGAAAAGCGTCGACACC
This sequence comes from Pseudomonadota bacterium, assembly GCA_021794385.1. Lineage (GTDB taxonomy): Bacteria > Pseudomonadota > Gammaproteobacteria > Acidithiobacillales > Acidithiobacillaceae > Acidithiobacillus_B. The sequence goes on from JAJYQY010000027.1 coordinate 3,157, forward strand.
GGCAGGCGGAAATAGGCCGCCGCACTGTCCACATGCAGGGCCAGCCAGCGCGCCCCCAAATCGAACCAGACCAGCTCGGCCGCAGCACCCAATGTCTGGCGCAAGGTCGCCGCCTGTTCAAAAAAACCCACCGCCGCCCGAAAGGTACCGCGCTGGGTCAAAAAGATGCGCGACTGCTCCAGCCAGGGGTCCAGGCCGCCAAAGGCCGCCACCAGATCCGCCGTGGCATGGAAAAAACCCTTCCCTGCCTCGCGGTCATAAAAAAAGAGATCCCGCCCCGTCTCCAGATAGCGCAACTCCGCCGCCGCCCCCAGCGGCGCCACCGCCGGCAAGGCCGACCGGGCATCCCTTCCGGCCACGAAGCTCACCGCCGCCAGATGCTCCAGAATCTCCTCAGTCGCAGCCGTCATGGCCCCTCCTTGATCTGTGCCTTGCGCCCTCAACCAAACCGGGTTCGGCAGTTGCCGTTTTTACCGGAAACAACGAAGCTGCTGTCCACGGAACATGCCGTAGGAGCGGCCCCTCACTACACATGGGTCGCGGCCACGGGCCGCTCCTACGCTTGCAGAGGCCTTTCATAATTCCTGAGTGCGCTGTAGAGCATGATCGTTAGTTTCAACGGCGTTTTACCCATTTTCCGGGAAAAAGGCGCGAAAGATCTCCATCAGGGCCTCCGCCAGTTCCGGATCATCGGTCTGCGGATTGACAATGGCCACCTGGCAGGACTCCAGGGCATCCAGCCCCGAGCCCATCAGGTTGCCGGCATAGACCAGCGCCCGCGTCGAAGTCACCTCCTGCAAACCCTGATCCTTCAGGTTCCGCGCCTTCCCCGCCGCCGCCACCAGCGCCTGTGCCCGCGCCTCGTCCAGCCCCGTTTCCCGCACGATGATGCGCGTCTCCAGCTCCGCCGGCGGATAGCCGAAGTTCAGCCCCACAAAGCGTTGTTTGGTCGAGGGCTTCAGATCCTTGAGCACCGTCTGATAACCCGGGTTATAGGAGATCACCAGCATGAAATCCGGGTGCGCCGTCAGCTCGATGCCCAGCTTTTCAATGGGAAGATGGCGACGATGGTCCGTCAGCGGATGGATCACCACCGTCGTATCCGTGCGCGCCTCCACCACCTCATCCAGATAGCAGATGGCCCCCTCTCGCACCGCCTTGGTCAAGGGGCCGTCCTGCCAAATCGTCTCATCGCCTTCGATGAGATAGCGCCCCACCAGATCCGAACTGGTCAGGTCCTCATGGCAGGCCACCGTCACCAGCGGCCGCTTGAGCCGCCACGCCATGTGCTCCAGAAAACGGGTCTTGCCGCAGCCGGTCGGCCCCTTCAGCATCACCGGCAGGCGCTTGCTCCAGGCCGCCATGAACACGCGCAGCTCATTGCCCACCGGCTGGTAAAACGGCTCCTCCAGCAACAAACGCAAGCCGCCGGATTGGCCCAATTTTCCCTCACTCATACATGATCCCCTTGCGAATCCTGTTGTTCCACGTGACTGCGCAGGTACAGAACAATATGGCGCAGGGTGTGCATCACCATGCGCTCAGGCTGTGCCGGCAGGGCATCCTCCCGCTCCGCTGCCAGACAATTGCGGTAATAAATCAGCTCCCGGCAGTTATCGCGAATGGTGTTCCAGTGCGGTGCCCCTTTCACCAGGGTTTTCCACAAATCCAGCAGTTCGGCATCGCTGGCGTAAGGCTTGTGCTCTGCTCGGAGCATGACCCGCAACATCGCCTCGGCCTCGCCGATGCCCGCCTCCACCAACTCCGCCAGTGGCAAGGACGACGCGGCCTGTCGCTTCGCCAATGCCTCCACCCGCGCACTCACTTTTTCCAGTTCTGCCACCACATCGTGCTTATCCGTCATTTCGGTCCTCTACAGTGCCTACCACCGGGTGCATTTTTCGTCTAGGATAAAGAGGTTTTACCTGAAGTCGTTCACAATTCATTTTATATCGCGATAAGAAGGGGCTTTTATGAGCGCGCACCTGATCAAGATGGTCAAACTCAACAACCTGCAATACAACGCCAACCGGGATCCCCAGGTCTACCGCCGCGTGGTGGGACACCCCTACCGGATTCAGGCCATGCTCGAAGGCAAGGGCCCGGCCAAGGTCACCGTCACCTGCGAAGGCAAGGTCCTGAAGGAAGCCACCGTCGACATGCCCGGTACCTTCTCCTATGAATTGACCTTCAAGGACGCCGGCACCCGCATCGCCACTCTCGCCGTGAGCGCCGATGGCCGGACCGAGAGTACGGAACTGCGCCTGGACACCGAGGCCCACGCCAAGGTCGGCTAAGACAGCCAAGGGGGCAGGCCTCGCGCAACTGCAGCCTGCCCCACCCGGTATTTACCAGCCAAACTGGGCAAAAAACTCGGGCAAGCGCGCAAGCGTCTCCTCGCGTCCGAAAAAGCGGTCGGCCCGCGCCATGCGCGCCACATCCCGCTGTTCCTGATCCCCACCGATGCAGAAGATGGCAATATTCAACTGATATTCCCGGCGAATGCTATCCACCAGTCCCACCGGATCATCCACCACCGCGTCATCCAGATTCAGCAGCAAGAAGCGATGCAGCAGGATCTCCTGCCACGCCCCCAGATCCTCCAGATCCGTTACCGCCACCATCTCCCAGCCCGCGGGCGTCGCCGCGGCAAT
>JAJYQY010000092.1 GCA_021794385.1 Pseudomonadota bacterium
CGGCGTTTGTCGATGATGGCCAGGTCCACTTCGAGGCGCTTGGCAATGGCGCGGGCCCGGACCACGCCGCCCACATCCGGGGATACGACGATGAGTTCGGGATAGCTCTGCCGCCAGATGTCGCCCAGCAGGATGGGGGAGGCGTAGATGTTGTCCACGGGGACGTCGAAGAAGCCCTGGATCTGATCGGCATGGAGGTCCATGGTGAGGACGCGGTTGGCGCCGGCGGTGGTGATGAGATCGGCAACGAGCTTGGCGGTGATGGCGGTGCGGGCCCGCGACTTGCGATCCTGGCGGGCATAGCCGAAATAAGGCATGGCGGCGGTGATGCGATTGGCCGATGCGCGTTTGAGGGCATCGATCATGGTCAGCAGTTCCATGAGGTTGTCATTGGTGGGTGCGCAGGTGGGCTGCAGTACGAAGACATCCCGCCCCCGGACATTTTCGAGGATTTCGACGAAGACTTCGCCGTCACTGAAGGAACTCACTTCGGCGCGACCGAGCGGGATCTGCAGAAAACGCGCTACGGCTGCTGCCAGGGCGGGATTGGCATTCCCGCTAAAGACCATGAGATTACCGTGGACCATGGTAATTGTTTCCCTCTGCGTAAACGTTTTTAGGACGGCATGGGGACCAATTTGGCTGGGGCGCCAGGGATCGAACCTGGGAATGCCGGAATCAAAATCCGGTGCCTTACCGCTTGGCTACGCCCCATCAAAACAAAGCATCCCGGACGAGATCATGGAGGGGGTGACGATTGCATCCCCGCACTGCCCAGGCCCGCCAGGGTTTTGGAACGGTTGCCACGATCCGTTGCGCACTTTGCGCATCGCTGGCCTTGGCGAAACAACAGGCACCACTCCCGGTGAGCCGGGCGTGGTGAAGACCCTGTGCCTGAAGCCAGTCAAGAGCGTGGTCAATTTCGGGATAACGCCGCCGGACCGTTGCTTCCAGCGTATTTTCCGCAACCCCATCCAGAAACGCGCTTATTGTGATAGGCGGGTGTTGCCGTGTCAATTCCGGCGCCATGAAGATCTCTCGCGTTGCTACGGAAACGCCCGGATGGAGCAGGACGTAGTGGGCTTCGGGCAGTTCGGGCATGGCCACCAGCCGCTCGCCGATGCCTTCGCCCCAGGCCGACTGGCCAAAGAGGAAAACGGGCACGTCAGCCCCCAGGCTGACACCCATGGCCATCAGCTCTGCCCGGGTGAAGCCCAGATTCCAGAGATGGTTGAGGGCGAGCAGGGTGGTGGCGGCGTCGGAGGAACCGCCACCAATGCCTCCCCCCATGGGTAACTGCTTGTCGATGTGGATATGGATCCCTTCGCGAATACCGCTCTCGGCCAGGAGTTTTTGTGCGGCGCGGACGGTGAGGTCCGCTGTTTCCGCCACTCCTGCCGGTCCACCGGTGCGATGGATGGATCCCGGCGGCAGGGACTCGAAATAAAGGGTGTCATGCAGGTCGATAAACTGGAAAACCGTCTGCAGTTCGTGGTAACCGTCATCCCGCCGGCCGACGACGCGGAGCATGAGGTTGAGTTTGGCCGGTGCCGGGTAAGCGCGGCTCATGGGCGCTCGCCAAAATGCCAGCCGGTGATGGCCAGACGCAGGGTGATCCCATCGGGGCCCTGGGCCTGCAGGAGGCTGGGCATGAGCAGCCCGCCTACGGGGGCATAGGCGAGATAATGGATGGTCCATTGCTCGGCGTGCAGGGTTTCGGGCAGGCCGTCGCCATTGCGCTCGATGCCTTCCTCCGGCCTGGGCAGGCCGAGAAGCCAGTCGGGCAGGCGCGCCACGGGGAGGGCTACGTGCAGGACCGATTCCAGCAGCGCCCCGAGGCTGGCGGCCTGCATTTGCTTGCCATTGGCCAGGAGCAGTTGGGCCCCCGCGGCGGTGGCGCTGAGGCGGGCCACGGTACGACCCAGGGGATCGCGGAGGGAGACTTCCTGCTGATGGGGGTCTTCCTGCCAACTGAATCCAAAGCTTTCCGCTCCCTTGGGCGAGCGCAGCGATGCCTGACCGCTGGCCCGCCAAGCGGAGAGGTTACGCAGTACCTGATCGCGCTCATGGCTGGCCAGCACCAGGGAGGGCCCGGGTGCTGCGGGGGGGAGGCTGGCACAACCGCCCAGTAAGGAGGCCATGACGGCCATCGACCAGAGGGCGCGCCGCATCATGGTTGGGGTCTGGCGAGGAGAGTTTGCAGGGTGGCATCGTCGGGGTGGTAGTGCAGCGCGTCCTGCCAGACCTGCCGTGCCTCGCCATAGCGCTGCAATGCCCAGAGCACCTCGCCGAGATGGCCGCTGACGTCGGCATCGGTGGGCATGGCTGCATGCGCCTTCTGCAGATAGGGCAGGGCCTTCTCGTTCAGACCCTGCACGTGATAGAGCCAACCCATGCTGTCGAGAATCTCCGGGCTCTCGGGGGCCAGGGAGATGGCCTGGTCGAGCAGGGTTTCGGCCTCCCCCAGGCGGGTATGGCGTTCCACCAGGCTGAAGCCGATGAAGTTATAGGCCTGGGCATCGTTGGGGGCAAGGCGGATGACCTCGCGCATGGCCTTTTCCATGGCCGGATAATCCTTGAGGTGCTCATAAATCGTGCCCTGCTCGTACCAGAGTTCGGGTTGGTCGGGCATGCGTTGCAGCGCTTCGTGCAACACGCTCAGGGCTTCCTGCGATTTGCCTTCATCCAGCCGCAACTCTGCCTCCAGGAGCGGGATTTGCGCCTGCTTGGGATACCGGACGGCCAACTGCTGGAGTTGCGCCATGGCCTTTTCCCGGTGCCCGAGCAGGTAGTCGATGTGGGCACTGCGCAGTTCCACTTCGGGGAAGAGGGGGCCGGTGGTGATGCGTTGGTACCACTGCAAGGCTTTGGCCCATTGCCCCTGCGCCTCATAAAGCCGCCCCAGATAGTAGATGGGTGCCGGTGCGTGCGGCGCCAGGCGCATGGCCTCGTGCAGGGCCTGCTCTGCGCCCGTCCAGTCCTGGCGATCCATGTCGATGAGCCCCAGGGAAAGGGCGATTTCGGGGTCCTGGGGATTTTGCCGGGCCAGATTTTGGTAAATGCGATAGGCTTGCTCCACGCCGCCCATGCGCAGATAGAGGGAAGCCAGATACTGGCGGGCCATGCTGGCCTCCGGATGGCTGGCGGTGAAGCTCTGTATGCTGCGCAAAGCGGCGGTGGGCCCCTGGCTGATGCGCAACGCCTCGGCTAGGGTGATGGCCACTTCCTGCCAGTCGGGCCGTAGCCCCAGGGCTTTTTGCAGTTGGGCGACCGCGGCTTCCAAGCGATGTTGGGCCAGATATAGGCGGCCCAGGGCGAAATGCGCCGGAGCAGAGCGCGGATCCTTGCTGATCAGGGCCTGGAGGAGACGCTGGGCCTCGGCGGGGCGGCCATGGGACATGAGGAGGTCGGCCAATTGCAGGGTCACGCGGGTATCATTGGGAAAACGGGCGACCGTTTCCTGGAGCAAGGCGATGGCGCGGTTTTCCTGGCCGGTGGTGAGGAGCAGCGCCGCCTCGTACTGGGCGGCTGCGGCGCTGTCGGGGGCCATCTGCCGCCAGCGCCGGGCCAGTTTGAGGGCGCCGGGAAAGTCGCCAAAGCTGGCGGCGACGGCGGTAGCCTTTGCCAGCACCTTGGCGCTGTTGCTTTGACGGGCCGCTTCACGCCATGCGGGTATGGCGAGTTGGGGGTCATGCCGGAGCGTGGCGAACTCGGCGACCAGAAGATAGTACAACTGCTCGCCGGTCATGCTCCGGTCAGCGGTGCCGGCCCCGGCGACCCCAGCCGCGAGGCCCAGCGCAAGGCCGATCATTCCGCCGCGTAGCCTGGCCACCATCGAACACCTCCATCCTGTGCAAGGATGGCACAATAACCGCTCGCGAATGGGCTTGCAATCCTGGCGGCGGTCGGCCACAATCCGGCCCTTCATCGTCGCCCAGCAGGGACGGTTACGCCATTTACTGCTTCGGTCTGAGTCATCACAGCGCCCCCATTGAAGTTCGGGAAAAAGTGGCCTTTTCTCCGGAAGGGCTGCTGATTGCCCATCGGGATCTCCTGAGCAAAGGGGTGGCCAAGGAAGTGCTGATCCTGTCTACCTGCAACCGGACGGAGATCTATTACCATGGCGGTTGCGGCGGCCATGTCGACGTCATGCAATCCTGGCTCTGCGATTTTCACGGCGTCGACCCGCGGTTCCTGGCCGGACATAGTTATTTCCACGCCCAGGATGAGGCAGCCCGTCATCTCTTTCGCGTGTCCTGCGGTCTCGATTCCATGATTATTGGCGAACCGCAAATCCTCGGTCAGATCAAGGATGCCTACCAGATTGCCGCTGATGCGGCGAGCGCGGGTCCTCTGCTCAACCGGCTCCTGCATTGGGCCTTTCGCGTAGCCAAAAGGGTGCGCAGCGAAACGGCCATCGGTTCGGCACCGGTGAGCATTGCCTATGCGGCGGTGAGTCTGTCCAAACAGCTCCTGGGCACGCTGGAGGATAAGGAGGCCCTGCTCATCGGCGCCGGCGAGACGATCGAACTGGTAGCGACGCATCTGCGGGAGCACGGCGTGGAGCGCTTTGCCGTGGCCAACCGGACTCCGGAGCGAGGGCAGCAACTGGCGCAGCGCATGAATGGGACTGCCTTTTCCCTGGCGCAGATTCCCGATCTCCTGGTCCAGGCCGACGTGGTGGTCAGCTCCACGGCCAGTCCGCTGCCGGTGGTCACGGTCGCAGCGGTCGCCGATGCGATGGCCCGGCGCCGGAAGGGTGAACTCATGCTCGTGGACCTGGCGGTGCCGCGCGATATCGCTCCCGAGGTGGGCAAGCTGGCCAACTGCTATCTTTATACCATCGACGACCTCAACGACATTGCCCAGGCGGGGCTGCGGGCGCGGCGGGAGGCGGCCCTGGAGGCCGAGGGCATCATCGCCGAGGAAGTGGCGGGTTTTCAGCAGTGGCGCGAGAGCCTGGAGGTGGTGCCCGCCATCCGCCGGCTGCGTGGGCATGTGGAAGGCAGCCGCAAGGAGGAGTTGCAGCGTTTCCTGCGCTACATCGATCAGGGCCAGGACCCGCGGGTAGTGCTGGATGCCTTCTCCAAGGCATTGATCAACAAGATCTTGCATGAACCCATCGCCACCCTGCGCCAGCCCTGTCAGGAGGCGACCAGTGAAAACCTGGTGGCGGCCCTGGATATCCTTTTTCATCTCAGCGACGCCGAAGGATGAGCCTCAGTCCACGTTTGTTGGGCCAGTTGGAGCAGTTGGCCTTTCGCCATGAAGAGTTGAGTCAGATGCTGGCCAGCCCCGACGTGGCCAGGGATGCCGGGCGCTTTCAGGCCCTTTCCCGGGAGCTGGGAGAGATCACGCCCATCCTTGAACTGCTGCGGGCCCACGAGCGTCGGGAGCAGGACCTGGCCGAGGCCGAACGCATGCTCTTTGAGGAGCGGGATGTCGAATTGCGGGCCATGGCCGGCGAGGAGATGGAGGCCGCACGGGAAGCCTTGGCCGGCCTCGAAGAGACCCTGCGCCTGCGCCTGCTGCCCAAGGATCCCAACGACGAGCGCAATGTCTTTCTGGAGATCCGTGCCGGCACCGGCGGGGAGGAAGCGGCCCTTTTTGCCGCCGATCTGGCGCGGATGTATACCCGCTACGCCGAAAACCGCGGTTTTGCCGTTGCCGTCATTTCCGCCTCGGAGTCGGAACGGGGCGGCTTCAAGGAAATCATCCTGGAGATCAGCGGCCGCGGAGCCTATTCGCGCCTGAAGTTCGAGTCCGGCG
>JAJYQY010000069.1 GCA_021794385.1 Pseudomonadota bacterium
CGAGTGCCGGCCTGCTCCCGGAGGACATCGCCGAGAAGATTGCCCAGTAACTTGACACGCGCCCGCAATGCCTTGTCTTTGACTGCCGTGTTATCCAAATTGAAGATCTCCCGCCCGGTGGTCCGCTGTACAATGTCTGTCAGTCCGGTCCCGGGCTATGCGTTATTGTTCCATATGAAATACGGAGCGTGTCGGGATCGCCGGCGCGGGGTTCTGCGCACACCCTGTCTCGTTAACGCGCTCCATGGCCCTAGTCTAATGCAGAAAAGCCGGGCTTGTCGCCTCCCGGCGTCATTGCCGGTCCGCAGGGGCGGAAGTGGTGGACCTATACAGGCTCTTTACTTCCCTGCACACCGTCGCTAATATGCCGCGCTTATGTTTTCCGCCAAATCTGCTACCTTATTGATTTCTCGCGTTTCGCCCGAGGGCGAAGCAATAGCGGGGGAGGCGGATCTGCGCGGCTGGGATCGTCTGCGGGCCGCGGTGCTGGAATTGAGGGACGTGAAGCTAACGCTTACACTGAGCAGACGCGGGCAGGTGGTGCTGGCAGAAGGGGAAATGCAGATCCTCGGCAGTGTGGTCTGTGAACGCTGCCTCGGGGCGATGCCCCTATCCTTGCGGGTGCCTCTGCGGGTGGGAATTGGCGAGAGCGAGGCCGTGGTTGCGGCCTGCGACCCGGAACTCGATGCCGTCATCACTGCCAATGGAAGCCTTGATCTGCAGACCTGGCTCGAAGATGAAGCGCTGCTGGCCTTGCCCATGGTCCCGCGCTGTGATGTATGGGTAGAAGGTCCCTGCAGCGTTTCCAACATGGTGCCGCCGCAGGTAATAAACTGATTTTACTTGTTTTTTTGGAGAGATGAGCGATGGCCGTTCCACAGAGTAAGACCTCCACTTCCCGGCGTGACATGCGGCGTGCCCATGATTTTCTCGTGGTGCCGAACCGTTCGGTTTGCGCCAACTGCGGTGCAGCCAAGCTGCCCCACCACGTTTGCCCGGAATGCGGTTTCTACCGTGGTCGCGAGATGATCAAGAAGGCCGTCGAGGCCTAAAGACGTAGCGCGAGACAGATCCGGTGGAGGTGGCCAGGATGCCGCATATTGCGGTCGATGCCATGAGCGGAGACTTTGGCGCCTCCACGATCGTAAGGGCCATCGCCCCATTGGTGAAAACCCATCCCGAGGTGGTTTTTCATCTGGTCGGGGCCCAGGACGTGTTGCAGGATACCGTGGCCCGTGCTCGCTTGCAGGGTTCCCCGCAGATCGTGCTGCATCACGCCAGTCAGGTCGTGGCTATGGACGAGGCGCCCTCCCAGGCCCTGCGCGGCAAACGCGATTCATCCATGCACAAGGCCATCGCCCTCCTGCGCGACGGCCAGGCGGATGCGGTGGTCAGTGCCGGCAATACCGGTGCATTGATGGCCATGGGCAAGGTCTTCCTGCGCACCATTTCCGGTATCGATCGACCGGCCATTGCCGCCTTCCTGCCGACCATGACCGGCCGCGTACTCGTTCTCGATCTGGGTGCCAATGTGGATTGTCACCCCGAACACCTCCTGCAATTTGCGGTCATGGGCTCGGTGCTCATGGAACAGGTGCATGGCCTTGCGCGGCCGCGGATCGGGCTGCTCAATATCGGTTCCGAAGAGATCAAGGGTAACGAGCAGGTCAAAGAGGCGGCCCGCCTGCTGCGCACGAGTCCGCTGCATTTCATCGGTAATGTCGAAGGCTCCGATCTCTATCGCGGCATCGCCGATGTCGTGGTCTGCGACGGCTTTGTGGGCAATGTCGCCCTGAAGACCTCCGAGGGACTGGCCGCCATGATCCGTCAGGAGTTGCGTGCCGGTTATACCCATAGTTGGTATGGGCGCATTGCCTATCTCATCAATCGCCCCATTCTGCAGCGCCTGCGCCATCGTCTCGATTCACGCCGTTACAACGGGGCAACACTGCTCGGTTTGAACGGGATTGTGGTCAAAAGTCATGGCAATGCCGATCGTTTTGCCTTTGCGCGGGCGGTGGAGGTGGCCATCGAGGAGGCGACCCATCGCCTCACCTTGCGTATTGCCGAAGCGATCCGGGAAAATCTCGCCCAGACGTCGGGGACAGCGCTTGATGTCCAGATATAGTCATATCATTGCCACGGGCGGCTATCTCCCGGAGCGGGTGTTGAGCAATCACGATCTGGAGCAGATGGTCGATACCAGTGACGAATGGATTCAGGCTCGTACCGGCATTCGCTCGCGTCATGTGGTCAGCGCCGATGAAAAGACCGTCGATCTGGCCGAAGCGGCTGCCCGGCAGGCCCTGGCCGATGCCGGGCTGGACCCTCAGGACCTCGATCTCATCATCGTCGCCACCACCACGCCCGACCAGATCTTTCCCAGCACGGCCTGTCTGCTGCAGGCCCGCCTGGGCAATCGCGGGAGCCCGGCCTTTGACGTGCAGGCGGTTTGTACGGGCTTTATTTATGCCCTGGCCTGCGCCGACCAGTTCATTCGCAGCGGTACCGTTCGGCGCGCGCTGGTGGTGGGCGCCGAGAGCATGTCGCGCATCACCGACTGGACGGATCGGGGCACCTGTATCCTCTTTGGCGATGGCGCCGGAGCGGTGATCCTGGAGGCGGCGGATCAGCCCGGCCTGATTTCCACCCACCTCCATGCCGATGGGGCCTACGCCGACCTCTTGCAGGTGCCGGGTGGGCTGGCTGAGCCCGCCGGCAAGTCGGTCATGGAAATGCAGGGGAACGCGGTTTTCCGGGTGGCGGTGCGGACCCTGGAAGAGATCGTTCATGAAACGCTGGCAGCCAATGCCTTGTCTGCCAGCGATATCGACTGGCTGGTGCCGCATCAGGCCAATATCCGTATTATTCGCGCTACGGCCGATAAATTGGATCTGCCCATGGAGCGCGTCGTGGTGACAGTGGATCACCACGGCAATACCTCGGCTGCATCGGTACCTCTGGCCCTGGATGACGCGGCCAGGCGGGGTTGTTTCCTGCCGGGGCAGTTGCTGTTGCTGGAAGCGTTCGGGGGTGGTTTTACATGGGGATCGGCGTTGTTGCGCTGGGGCTGAGCCCGGGCATGACGCGCGGTTCAGATCATCAGGAGGTTACGTTGCTCGGTTCTATTGCCTTCGTTTTTCCGGGTCAGGGATCCCAGTCGCTGGGTATGTTGGCGGATTTGGCCGCTACCCATCCCCTGGTACAGGAAGTATTCGCCGACGCATCTGCGGCGCTGGGAGAGGATCTCTGGCAACTGGTTCAGGAGGGGCCGGTGGAGCGCCTGAACCAGACGCGCCTTACCCAACCGGCCATGCTGGCGGCGGGCTACGCCGTCTACCGGGTGTGGGAAGAGGAGGGGGGCGGCGCGCCGGATTTCGTCGCGGGACACTCCCTGGGGGAATATACCGCCCTGGTCGCGGCCGAGGCCCTGGACTTCGCCGACGCCGTGCGCCTGGTTGCCGAGCGTGGTCGCCTCATGCAGGAAGCCGTTCCCGAAGGGATGGGAAGCATGGCGGCCGTGATCGGTCTGGGCGATGACGAGCTCCGCCAACTCTGTCAGCAGGAGGCCCAGGGCGACGTGCTGGCGCCCGCCAATTTCAATGCGCCGGGACAGGTGGTGGTGGCCGGTACGCAGGCAGCCGTGGAGCGTCTCATGGAGGCGGCGCGTGCTGCGGGTGCCAAGCGGGTGGTCCTGTTGCCCGTCAGTGTCCCCAGTCACTGTGCCTTGATGCAGGGCGCCGCCGAAGCCTTCCGCGCCGCTCTCGCCGCCACGACCTTGCGCAGCCCCAAGGTGATGGTGGTGCACAACGTCGATGTCCAGAGCCACAACGACGTCGCCGCCATCCGCGAGGCCCTGGTACGCCAGATTTACTCGCCGGTGCGCTGGACCGAGAGTATCCGTCATCTGGCTCGGCAGGGGGCCACAACCTTCCTGGAACTCGGCCCCGGCCGCGTCCTCTCGGGGCTGGGCAAGCGTATTGAGCCCTCCCTGACCATGTTGCACGTCGAAGATGGCAAAAGCCTCAAGACGGCTTTGGAGGTGGTCTGAATGGACGGATCATTGCATGGACAAGTGGCCCTGGTCACCGGCGGCAGTCGCGGCATCGGCCGGGAAATCGCGTTGCTCCTGGGGCGGATGGGGGCCAAGATGGCGGCGACGGCCACGTCGGAGAGTGGCGCGGCGGCCATTAGTGCATTCCTGGCCGAGCAGGGGATCTCGGGAAGCGGTTATCGGCTGGATGTGACGGATCAGGAGGCGATTCCCGGCATTCTGGGGCAGGTGGGTCAGGACTGGGGCGCGCCCACGATCCTGGTCAACAATGCCGGTATTACTCGCGATCAATTGCTGTTGCGCATGAAGGATGAGGACTGGGATGCGGTCCTGCAGACCAACCTCAGTGCCGTCTACCGCTTGAGCAAAGCCTGTTTGCGGGATATGCTCAAAGCCCGTTATGGGCGAATCATCAACATCACCTCCGTGGTTGGTACCATGGGCAATGCCGGACAGTGCAACTATGCCGCCGCCAAGGCGGGTGTGACCGGTTTTAGCCACGCCCTGGCCAGAGAGGTCGCAGGCAGGAACGTGACGGTCAATTGCGTGGCACCGGGCTTTATTGCCACGGATATGACAGGGGGCCTGACGGATGCGTATCGTCACGCCCTGCTGCAGCAGATACCCGCAGGTCGTTTGGGTACGCCCGCCGATGTGGCGGGGGCGGTGGCTTTTCTTGCCGGTTCTCAGGCAAGTTACATCACCGGACAGGTTCTACATGTGAACGGCGGCATGTGGATGGGTTGAGGCGCGCAACTTTCTTTTCTCCCGCGCATGTGGTCCAATCTCGCCGACAATAATTTTCTTACCAGCAGAGGAGTCTCTTGCATGGACAATTTGGCAGAACGCGTTAAAAAAGTGGTGGTAGAGCAACTGGGCGTCAACGAGGATGAAGTTACCAACGAGGCCTCCTTCGTGGACGATCTGGGCGCAGACTCTCTGGACACCGTAGAACTCGTCATGGCACTGGAAGAGGAATTCGATTGCGAGATCCCCGACGAAGATGCGGAGAAGATTGCAACGGTGCAGCAGGCCATTGATTACATCAGTGCCCATCTTCCTGCCAAGGGTGAATAACGAGCGGCTGGTATAGGGAATGAGGAGAGGCGGCTTTTGAAAAGGCGTGTCGTGGTTACCGGTCTGGGGGTGGTTTCCCCGGTGGGAGTGGGTGTTCCCAGTGCCTGGGAGAGCATCGTCCACGGGAGGAGCGGGATTGCGCGGATCACCCGGCTCGATCCCAGTCCCTATGCCTCGCAGATTGCCGGCGAGGTAAAGGGCTTTGACATGGGTCAGTACATTGCGCCCAAGGAAGCGCGCAAGATGGATCTGTTCATCCATTATGGTCTTGCTGCGGCCATGGAGGCCATTGCCGACTCGGGCCTGAAAATCACTCCGGAGATCGCCGAACAGGTGGGGGTTTCCATCGGCAGCGGTATTGGCGGCCTGCCGGGTATCGAGACCGAGCATGATGTGGTCACCCAGGGTGGCCCGCGCCGTATTTCCCCATTTTTCATTCCCCGCTGCATCGTGAACATGGTT
>JAJYQY010000020.1:0-18752 GCA_021794385.1 Pseudomonadota bacterium
GGAGGGTGCGGAGGGTAAAGGCATTGGCATCCTCCTTGCCGGCCTGCTGCATGAATTGGTAGCGCGGGCGCAGTTGCAGGCTGACGTGGCCGCCGGTGATGGCATCCAGGAGGGGGTCCGCCGCGGCGAATCCCCAGGAGGCCAGGAAAACTGCCAAAGCTATGCCGGATCCCTTGATCAAGCTCGTTGTGGCGGCGGCGCTGGACACCCCGAAAAAGCCCCCTTTCATGCCTTCAAATCGTTTTGCGTTCTTGTTAATCTTTAGCTGATCGTGCCCGTGGTGCTTCATGGCCCCATCCTCCTTTTTGGCAATGTCATCCGTATAAGGAAATATCATCCTCCGCCGGGCGATTGACCAGTCGGAAAAATACGGTGTCATCCGATTATTCTGGGGTGGATTATCCCTTCGTAGGCAGTGGCAGAGAAAAAATAGCGTTGTGCATCATGAGGATGCGGATAATCCGAACGGATGCGGTCTATTTCCGGCTCTATGGGGGTACCCCTTTCCCTGCGCTGTTGCCCCGTCTGGGTTGCGATCGGCCTTGAGAATTTGCACAAGCCGGTGGCGATGCCACCGAACAAGGAAACAGAAGGGAATCAAAAACCCGCTCCCTTGCCGGGAACGCGCTGTTTTTTCAGCTATCCGCTGGTTATCATGCACTCGATCCCCAAGGCCGGCAGCGGAAGCTGTACCGGTATGGTTCTACCCCTTTTTGAGTAATTTTCCTGCAGAGAGTGGGTTATGGATTGCCGGGAATACGCTTTGTCATGATTATCCTTTCCTTCGAGCTGGACTAGACTCTTCTACACAGGAAGTGCTTTTGTTGCCCCGGCGACGGGTCGGGGGCGTCTTGTCAGAACATTCGCAATTTCCGGCAAAGGAGGAGTTATGGACAGCGCATCCGCAAAATCTGCGGCCCCGGTTTTGAATGGCAGCCCCAATGCCAGTTTGTTCGGGGCGACATTGGGGTTTTTCATCGGTTTCGGCGCGGTGGCCCTGTTTGGTGCTACCGCCGGGAAATTCAAGGACGCCATGCAGCTCTCCCCCTATCTGGTGGGTTATCTCGTGGCTATCCCCATGTTGACCGGCTCTCTGTTGCGCATTCCTTTTGGCGCCTGGGTAGACACCACGGGCGGGAAGAAGCCGTTTCTCCTTTTGCTGCTACTGTCACTGCTGGGTATGAGTGGCCTTTACGGCGTTTTGCTCACCCTTTATCCCAATCACCTGACAGCTTCCCATTATCCGCTGATTCTGCTGCTGGGTGCCTTGGCGGGGTGTGGGATCGCCACCTTTTCCGTGGGGATCGGCCAGATTTCCTATTGGTTTCCGCAGGAACGACAAGGGTGGGCGCTGGGTGCCTACGCCGGCTTCGGCAATACCGCGCCGGCGCTGGCGACCATCGGTCTGCCGGCGGTCACGATGTATTGGGGGTTGTCCACCGCGTACCTGATTTCCGCCGCCATCCTGATCGTCGGGATTTTGCTTTATTCCATCTTGGGGAAAAACGCGTGGTATTTTCAGTTGCTGCGGAAGGGCTACCAGCCCGACGAGGCGCGGGTGATCGCGAAGCAGAAAGGGCAGGAAATTTTCCCCCGCGGCTCCGCCATCCAGGCGCTTACCACTGCAGCAACGACATGGCGGATGTGGCCCCTCGTGATCCTGTATTTCACCACCTTCGGCGGATTCCTCGCCCTCACGGCATGGTTCCCAACCTTCTGGAAGGCCTACTACGGCGTGAACCTGGCAACGGCCGTGAGTTTGACTGCCGGTTTTTCTTTATTGACTTCTTTGATCCGGGTCGCCGGCGGGATCTGGGCGGACCGGATGGGCGGCGAGCGCGTAGCGATCATGGCCCTCGTTAGCCTGCTGCTCGGCGCCCTCATCGTCGCCTTTTCCAGTTTCTTCGCAGCGACGATCGTGGGTGCGTTACTCATGGCCATCGGCATGGGGGTCAACAATGCCGCAGTGTTCAAGTTGGTTCCCCGCTATGTGGAGCATTCCGTCGGCGGCGCGGCGGGATGGGTGGGCGGCCTCGGCGCTTTCGGCGGTTTTGCCGTTCCCCCTCTCTTGGGCTGGTTTGCGACGGTGGAGGGAACGGCGGGATATGCCAGGGGTTTTCTGGTCTATGTGGGTTTGGCGTTCCTCTGCCTAGTGCTGGCGTGGTTTCTGCGCGCGAGCCAGCCGCGAGCCAAGCGCGCGTCGGCCTAATCCCAACTCAGTGCCCCGCCCGTCTGATACTCCGTGACCCGCGTTTCAAAGAAGTTCTTTTCCTTCTTCAAATCCATCATCTCGCTCATCCACGGGAAGGGGTTTTGGACACCGGGGTACTGTTGGGGCAAGCCGATCTGCGCCAGGCGACGGTTGGCGATATATTTCACATAGTCCTTGAAGACGGCGGCATTGAGGCCGAGCACGCCGCGGGGCATGGTGTCGTCGGCGTAGGCACACTCCAGATCCGTACCCTTGCGGAAAAGATCGATGATCTCTTGCTGGAATGCCTCCGTCCACAGCTCCGGATTTTCCTGTTTGATCTGATTGGCCATGTCGATACCAAAGTTACAGTGCATGGATTCGTCGCGGAGGATGTACTGATATTGTTCCGCCGCGCCGGTCATTTTGTTCTGCCGACCCATGGACAGGATCTGACTGAAACCGACATAGAAGAACAGCCCTTCCATGATGCCGGCAAAGACGATGATGGAGCGCAGGAGCTTTTGATCGTTTTCGAAGGTGCCGGTCTTGAATAAGGGGTCGGTGAGGGTTTCGATGAAGGGCATCAAAAATTCGTCCTTCTCCCGTACCGATGCCACCTCGTGGTACATATTGAAAATCTCGCCTTCGTCCAGGCCGATGGATTCGACGATGTACTGGTAGGCATGGGTATGGATAGCCTCTTCGAAGGCCTGGCGCAGCATATACTGGCGGCATTCCGGCGCGGTGATATGGCGGTAGGTGCCGAGCACGATGTTGTTGGCGGCCAGGCTGTCCGCCGTGACAAAAAAGCCGAGGTTGCGCTTGATGATGCGCCGTTCGTCCTCGGTCAAGCCCTTGGGATCCTTCCACAGGGCAATATCCCGGGCCATCTGCACCTCCTGGGGCATCCAGTGGTTGGCGCAGGCGGCGAGGTATTTGTCCCAGGCCCACTGGTACTTGAAGGGCACGAGCTGATTGACGTCGGCGCGGCCGTTGATGATGCGCTTGTCATCGGCGCTGACACGGTCGAAGCTTTGCGCCTGGATACCCCCGTCATTGCGCGCTTGGTCCTGGAGCATGGCCCCCGCCATGGCGTGGGGCTGGCTGCCCGGTGTTTTTTCAAAGTCCAACATGATGTGCTCCTGTAATTCTGATTCCTGATTCTTGACCTCTGATCCCTGTCACTGGCAAGCCTCACAGCTCGGGTCGTCAATGGCGCAGGCCTTGAGGATGCCGGAGACGGCGTTGAGGGTGCCGGTTTGCACGGTGGACTTCTCCGCCGCCGTGGCGCCCAGGGAACGCAGGTAATAGGTGGTCTTGAGGCCGCGCTGCCAGGCGAGGCGATAGGTGTCGTCAATCTTTTTGCCCGAGGCCTGGGCGAAATAGAGATTGAGGCTCTGGGCCTGGTCCAGCCACTTTTGTCGCCGTGCCGCCGCCTCGATGAGCCAGTTGGGGTCGGTCTCAAAGGCGTTGGCATAAAGGGGCTTGAGCTTGGCGGGAATGCGGTCGATGGGCATGACCGAGCCGTCGAAGTACTTGAGGTCGTTGACCATGACATCGTCCCAGAGGCCGAGGCGCTTGAGGTCCGTGACCAGGTATTCGTTGACCACGGTGAATTCGCCGGAGAGGTTGGATTTGACATAGAGGTTCTGGTAAATGGGCTCGATCCCCTGACTGACGCCGACAATATTGGAAATGGTGGCGGTGGGGGCGATGGCGAGGCAGTTGCTATTGCGCATGCCGCCCCGGGCCTTTTCGCGCAGGCTGCCCCAGTCGAGCCGGGCGGAGCGGTCCAGATCCAGGCCGTCCTGGCGGGCGGCCGCCAGAAGCTCGATGCTGTCGATGGGCAGGATGCCGCGACTCCACAGGGAGCCGGGAAAGCTGTGATAGCTGCCGCGTTCCTGCGCCAGGTCTGCCGAGGCGTCGATGGCGTAGTAGGAGATCACCTCCTGGCTGATGTCGGCAAAGGCCACCGCCGCTTGGGAGGCATAGGGGATGCGCAGCCGCAGGAGCGCGTCGGAGAAGCCCATCAGGCCGAGGCCCACGGGACGGTGGCGCCGGTTGCCGTTGCGCGCCTTGTTGAGGGCGTAGTAATTGATGTCGATGACGTTGTCGAGCATGCGCATGGCGACCTTGACGGTGCGGGCCAGCTTGTCCATATCCAGATAGCTCAGGAGTTCCTCGGCAGCGGCGGTGCTGCGCAGGGCGGCAGCGTCTTCCTGGCTGGGCTGGCGCAGGTGGGCGACCAGGTTGACGGAGCCCAGGTTGCACACGGCAATTTCCCGCTCATTGGTGTTGAGGGTGATCTCGGTGCAGAGGTTGGAGCTGTGCACCACGCCCACATGCTGCTGCGGGCTGCGCAGGTTGCAGGGGTCCTTGAAGGTGATCCACGGGTGCCCGGTCTCAAAGAGCATGGTCAGCATCTTGCGCCAGAGTTGCAGGGCGGGTAGGCGCTTGTAGAGGGTGATGACCCCCTCATCCACCAGTCGCTCGTAGTGTTCGTAACGAGCCTTGAAGGCAGCGCCGGTGAGGTCGTGGAGATCGGCGGCCTCGTTGGGGCTGAAAAGGGTCCACTGGCCCTCGGCCATGACCCGCTCCATGAAGAGGTCGGGGATCCAGTTGGCGGTGTTCATGTCGTGGGTGCGGCGGCGGTCGTCGCCGGTGTTCTTGCGCAGCTCCAGGAACTCCTCGATGTCCAGATGCCAGGTTTCCAGATAGGCGCAGACGGCCCCTTTGCGTTTGCCGCCCTGGTTGACGGCTACGGCGGTGTCGTTGACCACCTTGAGGAAGGGCACGACGCCCTGGGACTTGCCGTTGGTGCCCTTGATGTAGGAGCCCAGGGCGCGTACCGGCGTCCAGTCATTGCCGAGTCCCCCGCTGTATTTGGAGAGCAGGGCGTTTTCCTTGATGGCCTCATAGATGCCGTCCAGGTCATCGGCCACGGTGGTGAGGAAACAACTGGAGAGCTGGGGGCGCAGAGTGCCGGCGTTGAAGAGGGTAGGGGTGGAGCTGACGAAATCGAAATTGGACAGCACCTCGTAAAAGGCGATGGCCTGTCCTTCCCGGTCGATCTCCTCCATGGCCAGGCCCATGGCCACGCGCATCCAGAAGGCCTGGGGCAGTTCGATACGGCGGTCGCGGATATGCAGGAAGTAGCGGTCGTAGAGGATCTGCAGGCCCAGATACTGGAAATTCAGATCCCTTTCGGGCTTGAGGGCGGCGCCGATGCGGTCCAGATCGAATTGCCCCAAACGGGGGTCGATGAGCTCGTGGCGGATGCCGAGTTGCAGATATTCGCGGAAATACTCGGGGTAGCGCGCGGCCATTTCCGCCTGGGTGGCGGCTTCGTCCAGGACCTCCCGGCGCACCCGGTCCAGGAGCAGGCGGGCGGTGGCATAGGCATAGGCGGGGTCCTGCTCGATGAGGACGCGGGCGGAGAGGACGGGGGCGAGGAAGAGCTCTTCCTCGCTGATGCCGTCGTAGAGGTTTTTCAGGGTACTGTGGAGGATGGCGTCGACCGAGACTGCCGCGCCCAGGCCGGCGCAGGCCTCTTCGATGACCTTGCGCAGGCGTTCCAGATCCAGGGGACGCTGGTTGCCGTCGGGATAGCAGATGTTGATGCCGCTGGGGGGCGCCGCTTCGGGTTGCTGCCGGGCTCGTTCCCGGGCCCGTTCCTCACGATAGAGGACATAGGCGCGCGCTACCTCGTGCTCGCCGGCACGCATGAGGGCCAGTTCCACCTGATCCTGGATGTCCTCGATATGAAAGGTGCCCCCCCCGGGCTGGCGCCGCTGCAGCGCCTCCACCACCTGTTCGGTAAGACGTCCCACCAGATCGCGGATGCGCGCACTGGCGGCGCCGCTCCCTCCTTCCACGGCGAGGAAGGCCTTGGTCATGGCAATGTGGATCTTGCCGGCATCAAAGGGCAGAACCGCTCCGTTCCGACGGATGACCCGGTAATGGGAGGCTTCGGAGGGGTTGTAATGCGGGTTGGCGATGATCTGGGCCGAGGCGTTGGACATGGGCGACTCCTCACTTCGATGGTGGACAGCTCATCCACTAAATATAGGCTTAATGATGCAGATGTCAAACTAGATGTTGTGGATGAATGGGTGCATAAACCTTGCCCGAAAGGTGGGAAAAGCGGTGCATAACTAGCTTAACCAGGCAGAGAAAAAGGCGATTTTCAGCGCTGACGGAAGAGGAGCATGGTGAAAAACAGGTATTGCCGCAGGGAAGGGATCCGTTATCCTAACGATCACGTTCTACGGCACACCCAAGCCAAGCATCATGAAACGCAGCAAAAACCGTAGGAGCGGCCCATGGCCGCGACAGAGTCATCCGTTCGCAATCAGCGCGCATTTTCTCGCCAACGAGGTTAGGTTGCGGCCATGGGCCGCTCCTACGCGATATTACGGGGGCAACAGGGTTGTTGTTTCACATTAAAAACGGCGGTTGGCGGATCTAGGGTTACCGGCCTCGGGTCAGCCATGTTTCCCGTCCGGCATGAGGCAGGGTTTTGGCCCGGGGCTTGGCGTAGTGCTTTGGACTTGTTCCAATTCGTGAAAAGAGGGCATACTGCAAGGGTGTGAACTCCCTGAATCCCCGGCTTCCGGCCTTTGCCTTGGCCGGCCACGTCACAGAAGGATTGCCATGTCTGCTTCGGCTATGGAACTTGCCCGCGCCACCCTGCTCGCTCCCGGCGGTATCGCGGAAGAGGGGCTGGAAAAGGTCTTTGCCAGCCTCGCCCATCGTGCTCTGGACGATGCGGATCTGTATTTCCAGTACAGCCGCAGTGAGGGTTTCAGTCTGGAAGAGGGGGTGGTGAAGTCGGGCAGCCATGCCATCGAGCAGGGCGTGGGCGTGCGGGCGGTAAGTGGAGAGCGTCAGGGCCTGGCCTATTCCGATGAGATCGCCATGCCCGCCCTCTTGTCGGCGGCGGAGGCGGCGCGCGCCATTGTCCACCAGCAGGGCGAGCAGCGGGCCTTGGCCTGGCGGCGGCGCGATACGCTGGCCCTCTACCCCCCCGTGGACCCCCTGGCCTCCATCAGCAATGAGGAAAAGATCGCCCTCCTGGAGCGCGTGGAGGCGGCGGCGCGCGATTACGACCCGCGCATTGTCCAGGTCATGGCCAGCCTGAGCGCGCGTTTTGAGGCGGTGCTGGTGATGCGTCTGGACGGAACCATGGCCGCGGACGTCCGGCCGCTGGTACGCCTCAACGTCACCGCCATTGCCGAGCAGGGCGGCCGGCGCGAGCAGGGCAGCGCAGGCGGTGGTGGTCGTTATGACTATCGCGAATTTTTTCAGGGCGACATGGCCATCGGTTTTGCCCGGGAAGCGGCGCGCCAGGCCCTGGTCAACCTGGAGGCCGAAGCGGCGCCCGCCGGCAGCATGGAGGTGGTGCTCGGGCCGGGTTGGCCGGGGATCCTCCTGCACGAGGCCATCGGCCACGGCCTGGAGGGGGATTTCAACCGCAAGGGTACCAGCGCCTTCAGCGGCCGCGTCGGCGAGCGGGTGGCCGCGCCCGGCGTCACCGTGGTGGATGACGGCACCCTGGAGGGCCGCCGCGGTAGTCTCAATGTGGACGATGAGGGTACCCCGACCCAGTGCACGGTGCTCATCGAAGATGGCATCCTCAAGGGTTACCTGCAGGATACCCTCAATGCCCGCCTCATGGGCGTGGCCTCCACCGGCAACGGCCGCCGGGAATCCTACGCCCATCTGCCCATGCCGCGCATGACCAACACCTACATGCTGGCTGGCGACAAGGACCCCGAAGAGATCATCCGCAGTGTCAAGAAGGGCCTCTATGCGGTGAACTTCGGCGGCGGTCAGGTGGACATCACCAACGGCAAGTTCGTCTTTTCCGCCGCCGAGGCCTACCTCATCGAAAACGGCAAAATCACCCGGCCCGTGAAGGGCGCCACCCTCATCGGCAACGGCCCCGACGTCCTCACCCGGGTCGAGATGATCGGCAACGACCTGCGTCTGGATTCGGGGGTGGGTACCTGCGGCAAGGATGGTCAGAGCGTACCCGTGGGCGTCGGCCAGCCCACCCTGAAGATCCGCGATCTGACGGTGGGGGGGACGCAGGGCTAGTTCCGCGCCCCTTGACGCCCCGCTGCCGAGCCTCCATCATTTCGCTGTTTTGTCATTATTCTAAGAAGGAGTCACATGGACGCCTCGGACCAGAAGCGCCTGTTGCGTGAGATGCTTTTTGCCCGCCGTTTTGAGGAGCGTTGCGCGGAAGCCTATCACGAACGCCAGATCGGCGGTTTTTTGCACCTGTATCCCGGTGAGGAGGCTTGCGCCATCGGGGTGCTGGAAATGGCCCGTCCCGGCTCCGATTATGTCGTCACCGGCTATCGGGACCATATCCATGCCCTCAAGTCGGGGATGGACCCCAAGGCGCTGATGGCCGAGCTTTTTGGCAAAGAGACGGGCTGCTCCAAAGGGCGCGGCGGGTCCATGCACCTCTTCGATCCGGATGTGCATTTCATGGGCGGCTATGCCCTGGTGGGCGGTCCCTTTCCCCTGGCGGCCGGCTTTGCCAAGGCCATCCAGATGCGCGGCGGCGACGAGATTGCCATCTGTTTTCTGGGGGACGGCGCCAACAATCAGGGTACCTTCCACGAAACCATGAACATGGCCAGTCTGTGGAAACTGCCGGTGCTCTTCGTTTGCGAAAACAATCTCTATGGCATCGGCACGGCCATCGAGCGGGCGACGGTGGAGATCAACCAGTATAAGCGGGTGGCGCCCTACAAGATTGCGGCCGCCCAATGCGATGGGCAGGATATCGACGTGGTGATGCAGCACGCCGAGGCAGCGGTGCGTCATGTGCGGGAGAAGCGTGAGCCTTACTTCCTGGAGCTGATGACCTACCGCCTGCGCGGGCATTCCATGTCCGACTCCGGCGCCTATCGGCGCAAGGAGGAGGTGGACGAATGGGCGCAGCGCGATCCCATCGGCATTTACAAGGCCCGCCTGCAGGGGCAGGGGCTGATCAGCGATGCCGAGTTCCAGGCCATGGATAAGGCTATTCAGCAGGAAATCGAAGAAGAGATCGTCCGTTTCGCCGTCGAGAGCCCCGAACCCCGGCTGGAAGATGTCGCGCGTTATGTGTATGTGGAAGGAGGCTGCGCACCATGGCAGAAATGATGTATTGGCAGGCCATTCTGCGGGCCCACGACGAGGAAATGGCGCGGGATCCCCTGGTCTTTGCCATGGGGGAGGATATCGGTGTGGCCGGCGGTACCTACAAGGCCACCAGCGGGCTCTTTGCCAAATACGGCGATCAGCGCGTCATCGACACGCCCATTTCCGAGAACAGCTATACCGGTATCGGCGTGGGTGCGGCCATGCTGGGCTGTCGGCCCATTGTCGAGATCATGAGTGTCAATTTTTCCTGGTTGGCCATGGATCAGCTCATGAATAATGCTGCCAAGATCCATTTCATGTCCGGCGGACGCATCCGTTGTCCCTTCGTGATGCGGGTGCCCGGCGGCACGGCACACCAACTGGGGGCGCAGCACTCGGCGCGCATGGAGAAGGTCTTCATGGGCATTTCCGGTCTGCGCGTGGTCACCCCGGCTACGCCCCGCGATGCCTGCGGCTTGCTGAAAAGTGCCGTGCGCTGTGACGATCCGGTGGTCATCATCGAGCACGAAAGCATGTACAACCTCAAGGGCGAGGTGCCGGACGCCGAGTTCTTCACTCCCCTGGAGGGTGTGGAGATCCGGCGGCCGGGCAAGGATGTGACCCTCTTTGCCTACAATA
This sequence comes from Pseudomonadota bacterium, assembly GCA_021794385.1. Classification (GTDB taxonomy): domain Bacteria; phylum Pseudomonadota; class Gammaproteobacteria; order Acidithiobacillales; family Acidithiobacillaceae; genus Acidithiobacillus_B. Next base: position 9,974 of record JAJYQY010000020.1, read on the forward strand.
TCAGTGTGCACTGGGCGCTGGAGGCTGCCGAGCGTCTGGCCAAGGATTTCGGTATCGACGCCGAAGTGGTGGACCTGCGTGCCCTGAAGCCCATGGACCGGGCCGGTATCGCCGCCAGTGCGCGCAAGACCCATCGCGCCGTCGTGGTGGAAGAGGACGAGGCGCCGGTGGGGGTTGGTTCCGAGGTGATCGCCATCCTCAACGAGGAATGCTTCTTCGATCTGGACGCGGCACCCCTGCGCGTTCACGCCCTGGATATCCCCATCCCCTACAATCGGCGGCTGGAAAAGGCGGCCATTCCCAATGCCGCCCAGGTAGTGGACGCCGTCCGGAAGCTCTTGGGCAAATAACGCGCGCCAAGCAAGGCCGGCCGGTGATTCCCGGGGGATCACCGGTCCTGGCTCCTTTTCCATCTTCGCAAAAATGGTGAAACATGGTTGAACCTTACGTCATCAAGATGCCCCAACTTTCCGACACGATGACCGAGGGGGTCCTCGTCTCTTGGGAAAAGCAGCCCGGTGAACGGGTGGAGCGCGGCGATGTGGTCGCCACCATCGAGACCGACAAGGCGATCATGGACGTGGAGGTCTTCCACGCCGGCTATCTGGCCGGGCCGCTGGCAGTGGTGGATAGCGTCATTCCGGTGGGTGGAACGATTGGCTATTTGCTGGAGGAACCGGGGACCGCAGCCGTGACTCCGGAAAAAAGCGGCCCTGCGCTGCCGGCCGCCGTGCTGCCCGCTGCGGGCGAGGAATCTGCCGAGGGAGCGCCGGCCGGTACGCCCATCAAAATGCCGCAGCTCACCGACACTATGACCGAGGGCGTTCTCATCTCCTGGGAAAAACAACCGGGAGAGCGGATTGCGCGCGGCGATGTGGTGGCGACCATCGAGACGGACAAGGCCATCATGGACGTGGAGATCTTCCGCGAGGGCTTTTTATCGGGCCCGCTGATCGCGCCGGATAGCGTGGTCCCGGTGGGTGAGCCCATCGCCTGGCTGGTGGAAAGCCCCGAGCAGGTGCGTCACGATACCGCGGCTGCCCCAGGGGGAAAGCCCGTAGCGCAGATGCCCGCCAGTCCGGCGACCCCCCTGGTCGCTGCGGTGGCGGCCGCCCCGCGGGCGGCGGCAGGCACCCCGGCGGCGCGGCCGCAGCAGGGGGCCGCCAGCCCCTATGCCCGCAGTCTGGCGCCGACCCTGGGCGTGGATATCAATCGGGTGGCCGGTAGCGGCCCCGCCGGAGTCATCGTTGCCGCCGACGTACTGGCCGCCAGCACGTCGGCGGGTGCCGCCGGGCCAGCGCAGCAACGCGTGGCGGAGCCGCCGGTGCCCGGCGAGGGCCGCCCCATGACGGCCATCGAAAAGGCCATCAGCCACGCCATGACCGCATCCCTGAGCATGCCCACCTTCCATGTCACCGTGAAGGTGCGGCCGGAGGCGCTGATGCGTGCGGCCAAGGCGCGCAAGATCTCCGTTACCGTGGCCATTGCCAAGGCCGCCTCCGAGGCCTTGCGCCAACATCCCCTGGTGAATGCCGCCTACCAGCCCACCGACCGCATTGTGGAGCGGAGTCGGCATGACATCGGCATTGCCGCCACCACCGACGATGGCGGATTGGTGGTCCCGGTCCTGCGCGGCGTCGAGCAGCAGGATCTGGAAGGGCTGCAGGAGCAGTGGACCAAGCTCGTGGAAAAGGCGCGCAAACGGCGCTTGAGCCCCGATGAGTACGCCCACCCGACCTTTACCATCTCCAATATGGGCATGTACGGCGTCGAGCACTTTGATGCCATCGTCACGCCGGGCACTGCGGCCATCATCGCCATCGCCGCCAACGGCCCCGAGGGCATGCCCATTACCATCACCGCCGATCATCGCGTGGTCAACGGTGCCGAGGCCGCGGCCTTTCTAACGCAGCTCAAAAAGGTCATGGAAAACCCCGAAAGCTGGCTGGGCGGCAGCGGCGCTCCCGCCCTCCCCGCAGGGGATTACGACGTGCAGGTGCTGGTCATCGGCGGCGGTCCCGGCGGTGAAGACTGTGCCCGCGAACTGGCGGAGAACGGAATCAAGGTAGCCATGGTCAACAGCGCGCCTTTCCCCGGCGGCGAGTGCCTGTGGCGCGGCTGTATCCCGTCCAAGGCCTGGCGGGCGGCGGCGGATCGCATCCGCGATCGTGTCCATGACGCGGAGATGGGTATCCAACTGGGGACGCCGCAACTGGATTGGGCGCAACTGGAAAAGCATCGCCGCGGCATTCTCCAGACCCGTGGCGAGATGGCCCTCAAGACCGACCAAGGCATGAAGGTCCAGGTCCTGGAAGGGTTCGCCCGCTTCACCGGTCCCCACAGCGTGGAAATCACCGGCAAGGACGCCCGGACCCTGAGCTTTGCCGCCTGCGTCATTGCCACCGGTGCACCGGCCTTCGTTCCGCCCATCAATGGCGTTCAGGAGGCCCTGGCCGCCGGTGGGGCAGTCACCTCCGATACGGTCTGGGAACTCCCGGAGCCGCCCCAACGCCTTTGCGTCATCGGCGCCGGGGCCATCGGCATGGAAATGGCGCAGATGTTCCATGACTTTGGTGCCGAGGTGCGGGTGCTGGAGGCCCTGCCGCGACCGGTGGCGGAGATGGAGCAGGAAGTGGCCGACCAGCTCATGAAGGCCCTGGCCAAAAACAGCCCGCGTCTGGCGGTGCAAACGGGCGTGCGCGTGCAGTCCATGGCGGGTCAGCGCGGCGCCATGCAGGTGCATTATCAGGACGAGAGCGGCGACCAGCATTACGACTGCGACCTCGTCCTGGTAGCCACCGGCAAGCGCCCGGATACCAGCGCCCTCGATCTCGCAACGGCGGGCATAGCCCTCGGGGAGCGCGGTGCCATTGCCGTGGACGACCGCTGCCGCAGCAATCTGCCCCACATCTATGCCGTGGGCGATGTCATCGGCGGCTATATGTTGGCCCATACCGCAGGGCAGCAGGGTCGCGTGGCGGCGGCCAATCTCCTCGGCCATGGAGCGCGTTATGATGCCGCCAAGGATTGCGGTGTGACCTTCACCCGGCCGCAGTGCGCCTTTGTGGGGATCTCGGTGGAGCAGGCCAAGGCGGCGGGTATGGACGCTACGGAGGTGAAGGCGCCCATGAGCATTGACGCCAAGGCCATGATGACGGGAGAGACCGACGGTTTCATCAAGATGGTTGCCGACAAGTCCAGCCACCGCATCGTCGGCGTGCATTTCCTGGCAGATCACGCCGATACCCTGGTGGGCGAGGCGGTGATGATGGTCAGCGCCGGTCTGACCCTGGAGCAGGTGGCCACAGCCATTCATCCCCACCCCACCCAGACCGAACTCTTTGGGGAGATGGCGCGGCGCCTGCTCTCGCGGCTGCGGCGCTCGGCGCGGGCGGGGCAGGGTGGCTGAGGGGCGGGACGACGAACTGCTCCCCGGGGCCCTCTTGACGGGGGTCCGGGGCCGGATCCTGCGTTTTTACGGCAAGATCCTGGACCTCATCGTCATCGCGCTCATCTTCGTCATGCTCCTTACCCTCTTTGCAGCGGTGGCGGGGCTGGTCCTGGATCTCTGGGCGACAGCCCTCGCCCTGCGTCAGGAAGCGGCGGTGCAGAACCTGGTCACGGATGTACTCTCGGTCTTTGTGCTCATCGAACTCTTCCGCACCTTTACCGATTATCTGGAATTTCATCGCATTCGTCTGCGGGTGCTCTCCGAGGTGGCCATCGTCTTCGTCTTGCGGGAGATCTTCATCGGCCTCTACGCCCACCGTATGGCGGCACCCGAGATCCTTGCCATCGCGGTGCTGCTGGCGGTCCTGGTGGCGGCACGGGTGGCGGCCGTCTATTTTGCTCCGCGGCGTGCGGACATGGATTAGGCCTGCCGCTTGGCGAGCAGCCGTGGAGATCCATCGCGGGATTGGGGACTTGCCCCCTGTCTTGACGGAGAAGCAGTAAAGCGAGCAAAATTGTCAAGTATCCACTGACCTGTGCGCCGCGTGGCGCGATGGAGCGAACAAGATGAGCACTGCAACAGAAGCCTTTGTCCCCGTTGAATCCATTCCCAGCATCATGACCCTGACGACCAATGCGGCCGAGAAGATCAAATCCCTGATCGCCGAGGAGGGCAGCGATGACCTCAAGTTGCGCGTTTTTGTGACGGGCGGCGGTTGCTCGGGTTTCCAGTACGGTTTCACCTTTGACGAGAACGTCAACGAGGGCGACACCGAAGTCGAGCAGTACGGTGTGACGCTGCTGGTGGATCCCATGAGCTATCAGTATCTGGCGGGTGCGGAGATCGACTACAGTGAAGGCCTGGAAGGCGCCCAGTTTGTGATCAAGAACCCCAATGCCACGACCACCTGTGGTTGCGGTTCGTCCTTTTCGGCCTGATTTTGCACGCGGGCGACTGACCAAGAGCGCCAACGGCTAGCGATCCAGGGTCGAGAAAGCAGAGAAGAAGGGAGGCTTGGCCTCCCTTTTCTCGTTGGGGCGGGTTATCATCAAAAAAATAGGCAGAAGGAGGCATTATGGCCGAAGCGACCTACGCACCGGGCCTGGAGGGTGTGCCGGTAACCCACTCCGGCATTTCCCACATTGATGGCAGTGTCGGTCTCCTGGAGTATCGGGGATATGCCATCGAGGTGCTTGCCGAGCATAGCAGCTATGAAGAAACGGCCTTGCTGCTGCTGGACGGCGAACTCCCCCGGGCTGCGGCCCTGGCCAGTTTTGATGCCGGTCTGCGCGCCCACCGCCGGGTGAAGTACAATATCCGCGAACTGATGAAGTATATGCCGGTGACCGGGCATCCCATGGATATGTTGCACTGCGCGGTGGCAAGCCTGGGCATGTTCTATCCGCAACAGGAGCTTTCCGACGCGGAACGGGAAAATGTGCCCCATCTCGATGCCATGGCGATGCGGATCATCGCCCGTATCCCTACCATCGTCGCCATGTGGGAGCAGATGCGCTATGGCAATGACCCTATCCCCCCCCACCCGGATCTGGGTCATGCCGCCAATTTCCTCTATATGCTCAGCGGTCAGGAGCCCGATCCGGAGCTGGCCCGCATCCTCGACATCTGCCTGATTCTCCATGCCGAACACACGATCAATGCCAGCACCTTTGCGGTACTGGTATCCAGTTCGACCCTGACCAACCCCTATCACGTCATCGCCGGGGCCATCGGCGCCCTGGCTGGGCCCTTGCATGGGGGGGCCAATCAGAAGGTGGTGGAGATGCTGACGGAGATCGGGTCGGTGGAGCGGGTGCGGGGCTACCTGGACGAGAAGCTCGCGCGCAAGGAAAAGATCTGGGGTTTCGGCCATCGGGTCTACAAGACCCGGGACCCCCGGGCCGGCATCCTCAAGGGGCTCATGGAGCGCTTGGCGGCGCGCAGCGGGCTCAAGCATACCCGCCTCTTCGAAGTTGCCCACGCGGTGGAGCTGGCGGCGGGTGAGCGTCTGGCAAGCAAGGGGATTCACGCCAATGTGGATTTCTATTCGGGCGTGCTTTATCACGAGATGGGCATCAAGGCCGACCTCTTTACGCCCATTTTCGCCATGGCCCGCTCGGCAGGCTGGCTGGCGCACTGGCGCGAGCAACTGGCCAACAATCGTATTTTCCGGCCTACCCAGGTCTATGTCGGCCAGCACGGCAATGCCTACGTGCCACTGACCGAGCGCGGCTGAGGACCACTCATGACCGAGATTTTGCAAAACATTCCGGCCCTGGCCACCGACCGCGTGGAACCCTTGCTGGATCTGGAGCGTCATCTCCTGGCCGAGCAGCCGCGTATCGAACACTGGTTCCGCTGCCAATGGCAACGCACACCACCGCCCTTCTATGCCTCGGTGGATCTGCGCAATGCCGGCTTCAAGCTGGCGCCGGTGGATACCAACCTCTTTCCGGCGGGCTTCAACAATCTCAACCCCGATTTTTCGGCGCTTTACGTCGCGGCCATCCAGCACTATCTCAACCAGTACCATCCGGGTCTGGAGCGGGTGCTGCTCATTCCGGAGAACCATACGCGCAATCTCTTTTACCTGGAGAACGTGGCGCGCCTGCAGCAGCTTCTGAGCTTTTCCGGCCTGGAGGTGCGGGTGGGGAGTCTGGCAGCGACGGAGCCCGTGACCCAGGAACTGCCATCGGGCAACAGTCTGGCCCTGGAGCCGCTCCTGCGCAGGGGCAGACGCCTCTCTACCGCTGGTTTTGATCCGGAACTGATCCTGCTCAACAACGATCTTTCCGGCGGGGTGCCGGAGATCCTGGTCGGTCTGGAGCAAGTCATCCTGCCCCCCCTGGCTGCGGGTTGGCGCAGTCGTCGCAAGTCGGCCCATTTTGCCCATTACCAGCAGGTGGCCGCGGAGTTGGCCGCGGTCATCGGCACCGATCCCTGGTTCATCGACCCGCTCTTTCGCCACTGTCAGGGGATCGATTTCATGCGCTCCGAGGGGCAGGACTGCCTGGTGCATAATGTGGATGTGGTCATTGCCGGCATTGCCGAACGTTATGCCCGCTACGGGATCACCCATCGCCCCTTTGTCATCGTCAAAGCCGACGCCGGAACCTATGGCATGGGCATCATGACGGCGTATTCCGGGGCGGAACTGTTCGAGCTCAATCGCAAGGACCGCACGCGGATGGCCAAGAGCAAGGAGGGGTTGCCGGTGAGCGATGTCTTCATCCAGGAAGGCGTGTATACCTTCGAAATCACGGCCCAAGGCGCGGTGGCCGAACCGGTGGTGTACATGATCGGCCAGCAGGTGCTGGGGGGCTTTTATCGGGTGCATACGGAGCGGGGTATCGACGAAAATCTCAATGCCCCCGGTGCCCATTTTGAACCCATGGCCTTCGGCGAGACCTGTGTGGTGCCCTGCCGAAAGTCGCCGCCGGACGCCCCGGTCAACCGCTATTACGCCTACGGCGTCATCGCTCGCCTAGCCCTCGTGGCGGCGGCGCGAGAGGCCCGGGACTGGCAGGGGGGTGGTGCATGACCGCGCTCACGGCCGCCATCCTCATGGATCCCATCGCCGGGATCAAGATGGCCAAGGACACGACCTTTGCCATGCTGCTGGCGGCCCAGACCCGCGGCCACCGCTGCCATGTCTTTACCCTGCCGGATCTGTTTTTGCGCGATGGCCGCGCCTGGGGGCGTTTGCAGGCAGTGACCGTACAGGATCGGGCGGGGGACCATTATCGCCTGGAGCCGGTGGAAGAATGCCCTCTGGCGGAGATGGACGTGGTCCTGATGCGCAAGGACCCGCCGGTGGATCTGGAGTACCTCATGGCCTGTTACCTCCTGGAGCATGCCGGTACCTGGGTGGTCAACGATCCGGTGAGCCTGCGCAATGCCAATGAAAAACTCTACGCCCTGCATTTTCCGCAATTTTTACCACCCTTGCTGGTCAGCCGCGATCTCGCCGATCTGCGCGCCTTCCTCGCCGAACACGGAGAGATCGTCGTCAAGCCCCTGTCGGCACGGGGCGGCGAAGGGGTGTTTTATCTCCATGGGCAGGACCGCAATCTGGGCAGCATCCTGGAGACGGTCACCGGACGGGGGGCGCACTACGTCATGGCCCAACGCTATCTGCCGGCCATTCGCGAGGGGGACAAGCGCATCCTCATGGTGGCCGGGGAGCCGGTCGCGGGCGCGTTGTTGCGGGTGCCTGCGGCGGAGGATTTTCGCGGTAATCTGGTGGCCGGCGCCCAGGGGGTACCGGCCCCGCTGACGGAACGGGATCGGGAGATCTGCGCCGCCATCGGCCCCCGTTTGCGGGAAGATGGACTGCTCTTTGTGGGTCTGGATGTCATTGGCGAATGGGTGACGGAGATCAACGTCACCAGTCCTACGGGAGCCCGCGAGATCCAGCGGTTTTTTGGCATTGATGCGGCGGAGTTGCTGTGGCAGTCCCTCGAAAGAGGGGTGCAGGCGCGGCGTGGGGGCGTGGGCCACTAAGGAGAAGAGGGCGATGCGTCGGCTTGCCGTCTGGCAAAGAGTCCGGCGTCTGCATGGTGCCTGGGCACCTGCAGGCCGCTACCTCGATGATCTTTTCCCCTGGCTTTTGCTGTCGTTGTTGCTGAATGCCTTATGCTGGTGGCCGTGGGTGGTGCAGGGACCTCAACGTCCCCGGTCGGGCGTGCCGTCCACGGTGGAGATTGAACTGGTCAGACCTGCGGAAGTGCCGCTACCCAAAGTGGCGCCTGCTCCGCCAGCGACCCGGCTTCAGCTCAGGATATCGTCAGTGGATGGTTTGGCGGCGCAGCGGGAAAGTCGGGCGCGACCTCCCGCGGAAACCCAGAAGGATGTCTATGCGGCCTACCTTCGCAAGTGGCAGCAACGCATTCTCGATTACGCCGCCCACCATGTCTTTGGTAAAGGCGCTGGGGCGCTGCCCAAAGGCAGAATCGTGGTGGCGGCGACCATTGCCGGGGACGGCCGCTTGTTGAGCGTGGCAATCATCCGGGGGCAGGAAGATCCCGCCCTCGCGGGCGCCGTGCGCCGGATCATTCGTGGGGCGGCGCCCTATCCCCCCTTGCCGGCGGCCTTAAAGCGCAAGGGCTTGACCCTGCGCATCGTGCGCACCTGGAACTTTGACTGATCCTCGGGAAAAGTGCACATCGACTACGGGTTGCGCGCCGTGGTCTCATGACCCTGCATGGCTCTCGGCGCGGAAACATGCTTCAATAACGCTATCATTCTGACCATCATTCCTGGAGCAGCATGCCTTTTCAGTCCCTCAAAAATCATCTTCTCATCGCCATGCCGGGTCTGCACGATGGC